>DAINCG010000085.1:6967-13735 GCA_036732525.1 Pseudomonadota bacterium
CGCGTCTGGGGCGTCCGCGAAGCCGGCCTCAACATCGTCATGGCGATGACCGGGGACGCGAAGCCCGTCTCCGTGATCGAGGACTGCGCGATCCCGCTGGAGCATCTGGCGGACTTTACCGAACGCCTGACCGATCTCTTCGCCCGCCACGGCACGACCGGCACCTGGTACGCCCATGCCAGCGTCGGCCTGCTGCACGTCCGGCCGATCCTGAACATGAAGACGGCGGACGGCGCGGCGACGCTCCGCGCCATCGCCGAGGAAGCCTTCGGCATCGTCGGCGAATATGAGGGCTCCCATTCCGGCGAGCATGGCGACGGCTTCGTCCGGTCCGAGTTCATCGAGCGGATGCAGGGGCCGCGCCTCGCCGCTGCGTTCGGCGAGATCAAGGATCGCTTCGACCCGAACGGCCTGTTCAATCCCGGCAAGATCGTCCGCCCGCCGAAGCTCGACGAGCGCGGCCTGTTCCGGTTCAAGCCGGGCTATCGGGCGGAACCGGTGGAGACCGGCCTCGATTGGTCGGCCTGGGGCGGATTCCTGGGCGCCGCGGAGATGTGCAACAACAACGGCGCCTGCCGCTCGCTGCAGGCGGGCGTGATGTGCCCGAGCTTCCGCGCGACCCGCGACGAGACCCATGTCACCCGCGGCCGGGCGAACACGCTGCGGCTTGCGCTCTCCGGCCAGCTCGGGCCCGCGGACGTCGCCAGCGCGGCGATGGATGACGCGATGGCGCTCTGCGTCGGCTGCAAGGGCTGCCGGCGGGAATGCCCGACGGGCGTCGACATGGCGCGCATGAAGATCGAGGTCGCCTATCAGAAGCGCCGGACGGCGAAGCTCGGCCTCGGCGAACGCATGACCGCCTTCCTGCCGCGCAACGCCCACCGGATGCGCCATCTGCGGCCGCTGATGCGGCTCCGCGATCATCTGCCGGGCGCGGCCAGGGCGCTGGAGCCGCTGACCGGCTTCGCCGCGCGCCGCTCGCTGCCGGAATGGTCGACACGCCCCTTCACCGCGACCGTCGGCGGCGCGCCCCTGGGCGACGGCAAGGACGTCGTCCTCTTCGCCGACACGTTCACGACCTGGTTCGAGCCGGAAAAGCCGCGCGCCGCCCTCAAGGTGCTGGAGGCGGCGGGCTACCGCCCGCATGTCGTGCGCGGCTCGGACGGGCGCGGCCCCTGCTGCGGACGGACGTTCCTGGGCGCCGGCCTGGTCGACGAGGCGCGTGCGGAAGCCGAACGCACGCTTGACCTGCTCGCCCCCTATCTCGACGTCGGCGCGCCGGTGCTGGGCCTGGAGCCCGCCTGTCTCTTCACCTTCAAGGACGAGTTCGCAGCCCTCGGCCTGGACGGCCGGGCGGCCAAGCTCGCGGACGCGGCGCAGCTGATCGACACGTTCCTCGCGACGGAGGCCGCCGATGCGCTTCGCCCCCGTCTGAAGCCGATCGGCAGATTGGCCGTCGTCCACGGCCACTGCCACCAGAAGGCCTTCGGCGCCGCGGACGCGACCTTGCAGGCGCTCCGCCTGATCCCGGATCTCGAAGTCAGCCTGATCGAATCCTCCTGCTGCGGCATGGCGGGCGCGTTCGGCTACGAAGCGGCGAACTACGACGTCTCGATGGCGATGGCGGAGGACAAGCTCCTGCCCGCGCTTCGGGCCGCGCCGGCGGACGCGCTGGTCGTCGCGGACGGCACGAGCTGCCGCCACCAGATCGCGGACGGCGTCGGCCGGCGCGCGGTCCATCTGGTTGAAGCGTTGGCGGAATCCATTGGCTGACCGCCCTACCGTCGGCTACTGTCGGATCAGGCTTCCGATACGACTGGAGACGAGTTGATGGCGCGGATTGAAACGCTTGCGGGCGACGCCATTCCGGAGAATGCGCGCGCGACCTATGAGAAGGCGACGAGTTACGGCCCGTTCGGCAGCCTCGCCGGCGCCATGGCCCAGCGCCCGCCCATCCTGAACCGCATCTTCGGCCTGCTCGACGACCTGAAGCAGGAAGGCGTGCTCGACAAGCGGTCGCTCGAACTGGCGCTGGTCGCCGTCTCGAAGCTCAACGAATGCGAATACTGCGTCGCCCATCATGCGCCGATGCTGAACGTCGTCGGGGCGTCGCGGGAGGCCATCGACAACATCCTGGACTTCGAGAACGTCGCCGAGTTCGACGAAAAGGACCGGCTGGTCATCGAATACGCCCGCGCCGTGACGATCGAAGCCAATCGGGTGCGCGACGCGATGTTCGAGCGGCTGCGCCAGCATTTCACCGAGCCGCAGATCGTCGAACTGACCTGGCGCATCGCGCTCTGCGGCGCGTTCAACCGGTTCAACGACGTGCTGCAGCTCGACATCGAGGACGATGCGCGCCAGGCGATGGACGCCGTTGCATGACGCCACGCCGGACGCTGCTGCTGGCGGCGCTGCTGACGCTGCCGGCATGGCCGGGCGCCGCGCAGACGCCGACTCCGCCCAAGGTCGAGGTTCCGAAGGTCGAGGCGCCGACGGTCGCCAGACCGACGATCCAGACGCCGCCGGCGCGCGGAGCCGCGGCCGCCGCGACGCCGCGGCCGGTCCCGCAGTCGCCGTCGGCGGCCGCCGCGGCGAACACGGAAACAGATCCGGCGATTCTGAGCGACCGCATCGGCGAACTCGTCGATCAGGTGAGCCAACTGCAGACCGAGAACGGTGTGCTGACCGGGCGTATCGAGGGCCTGAATCGAAGCCTTGAAGAGAAGAACGCCGAGATCGTCGACCTGCGCGACCATGCCAGGGAACTGCAGGCGGCGCTGACCGCGGCCGAAGCCTCGCGGGCCGAACTTGCAGCGACCGTGAAAGATGCCGCCGTCATCGAGGACAACACCAAGCAGATGCGGGAGGAGCTTGCGAGCGCGCAGGCCAGCCTCGCCGCCGGCGCCGTCGAGCGTCAGAACCTGGAAGACCAGCTCGCTTCGGTGACAGCCGCGCTCGAAGAAGCGCGCAAAGCGGCGTCGGAAGCCGCGGACAAGGCGCAGAACGCCGCCGCGATCAAGCTCGCGAGTTCCGCCAAGGTCGAGGAAGCTCAGCTCGCCGCCCAGGCGGCCCAGGCGAAGGCCGCGGATCTGCTGGAGCAGCGCACCATCGCCATCGTCGCCGCCGTCATCGCCGGCGCGCTCGCCGTCTTCGCCTTCTTCCGCGGCAAAACATGAGCTGGACGGTCGGCGTCGACGTCGGCGGCACTTTCACAGATTTCCATGCCCGGGACGGCGCGACCGGGCGCGAGGTCGTCTTCAAGCGGCCCTCGACGCCGGACGATCCGGGCCGCGCCATCCTGGTCGGCCTGGAAGAATTGGCCGCGGCGCATGACGTGCCGCTCGCCGAGATCGCCCGCATCGCCCATGGCACGACCGTCGCCACCAACGCGCTGATCCAGCGGCGCGGCGCCCGCATCGCCGCCGTCGCGACCCGGGGCTTTCGCGATCTGTTGGAGATCGGCCGCCAGGTCCGGCCGCACATGTACGACCTCAATCTCGACAAGCCGGAACCGCTCGCCGCGGAGCCGATGCGCTTCGAAGCGGCCGAACGCCTCGACTGGCAGGGCGAGGCCGTACTGCCGCTGACCGAGGACGAGGCCGCGCGCGTCGCCGCCGCCGTCGTCCAGAGCGGCGCCGAGGCGGTCGCGGTCTGCTTCCTGTTCGCCTATCGAAACCCGACGCACGAGCGGATGCTGCGCGACGCGATCCTGAAGCTGGCGCCCGACATGCGCGTTTCCCTCGCCTCCGACGTGCAGCCGGAGTTCCGGGAGTACGAGCGCTTCCAGACGACGGCGATCAACGCCTATCTGCAGCCGCTGACGGCGGGCTACGTCGAGCGCCTGGCGGCCGGCCTGGAGCGCGTCGTCGGCGGGGCCGCGCTCGGCGTGAACCAGTCGTCGGGCGGGCTGATGTCGCCGAAGCGGACCGCTGCCTATCCCGTGCGCACCGCCCTGTCCGGCCCCGCCGCCGGCGCCGTCGGCGCGGCGCACATCGCGCGGCGCGCCGGCCGGCCGAACGTCGCCACGCTCGACATGGGCGGCACGTCGGCGGACGTCGCCCTGATCGTCGACGGCCAGACCGAGATCGCTTTTCAGCGCGACGTCGCGGGCTTCCCGATCCGCCTGCCGATGGTCGATATCGACACGGTCGGCGCCGGCGGCGGTTCGATCGCCTGGTTCGACCGCGACGGCCTCCTGAAGGTCGGCCCGGCGAGCGCCGGCGCAGACCCTGGCCCCGCCTGCTACGGCCTCGGCGGGACCGAGGCGACGGTGACGGACGCCAATCTCGTGCTTGGCCGCCTTTCCGAGGCCGGCCTGCTCGACGGCGCCATGCCGCTCGACCGCGCCCGGGCGGTCGAAGCGCTGGCGCCGGTGGCGGCGCGCGTCGGCGTCTCGCTGGAAGAGGCGGCGCTTGGCGTGATCGCCATCGCCGTCGCCAACATGACGCGCTCCGTCCGGCGCATGTCGGTCGAGCGGGGCCGCGACCCGCGCGACTTCGCGCTGATGGCGTTCGGCGGCGCTGGACCGCTGCACGCCCGCGACGTCGCGGCGGAACTCGGCATGGCGGAGGTGCTCGTCCCGCCGGCCCCCGGCATCGTCTGCGCCGAGGGCCTGCTCGTCTCCGACCAGAAAGAGGATTTCGTCGAAAGCCTGCGCCTGCCGCTCGCAGATGACGCCATGGCGCCGGCCCGTGACGCTGTCGAAGGCCTCGCGCGGCAGGCCGACGCCTGGTTTCGGAGCGAGGGGTTGCCCGCCGAGGGCCGAAGCATGGAGCTCGCGCTCGACCTCCGCTATGTCGGACAGAACTTCGAGCTGATCACGCCCGTCGCCCAGAACGACGCGATCGGACCGGACGACCTGCCCGACGCTGGCCGCCTCCGGGCGCTTTTCTTCGCCGCCCACGACCGCGCCTACGGCTTCCATGACGCCGGAGCCGCGGTCGAGATCGTCAACTTCCGCATGACGGCGCGCGGCCGCCTCTACGACCCGCCGCCGCCGCCCGAGACGGCCGCGCAGGCAGAAGCGCCCGCGCCCGTCGGCCATCGGCCGGTCTGGTTCGCCGCGGACGCCGCGACCGAGACGCCGATCTATCGGCGGGAGGCGCTTCGGCCCGGCATGACGCTCGCGGGACCGGCCATCGTCGACCAGCTCGACGCGACGACGCCGATCTTTCCGGGCGACCGGGCGGACGTCCGCGCCGACGGGTCGCTGCTGATCGCGCTTGGGGAGAGTCCTGATGCCTGAACTCGACGCGATCGGGCTCGAGATTCTTTCGAACGCCCTCAAGTCGATCAACGACGAGTGCTTCGTCGCGCTGATGAAGGCGAGCTATTCGACCAACATCAAGGAGCGCCACGACCATTCGACCGCGGTCATGGACGCCAACGGCGCGCTGATCGCCCAGGCCGAAATGAGCCTGCCCGTCCATGTCGCCTCGATGAGCGGGCTGATGCGCTGCGTGCTGGAAAAGTACGGCGACGACATTCACGCGGGCGACCTGTTTGTCGCCAATGACCCGCATGTCGCGGGCGGCACGCACCTGCCGGACGTCAATTTCGCGGCGCCCGTCTTCATCGACGGCCGCCTCGTCGCTTTCGTCTGCAACATCGCGCACCACGCCGACATCGGCGGCATGGCGGCCGGATCGATGTCGGGCGGCATGACCGAGATCTACCAGGAAGGCCTGCGCATCCCCGCCGTCCGGATCGGCGCGCGCGACGCGATCAACGAGGAGATGCTGGAGATCTTCCTGCTGAACGCCCGAGCGCCGAAGGAACGGCGCGGCGACTACTACGCCCAGATCGCCGCCGCCAAGCTCGGCGTCCGGCGGATGGGCGAGCTCGGCCGGCGCTATGGCGCGGCGACGCTGGAGGCGGGCTTCCGGCAGTTGCTCGACCGATCGGCGGCGCGCATGGCGACCGCGCTGAAGACGATACCCGATGGCGAATACCGCTTCACCGATGTGATGGACGACGACGGCGTCGAGACGGAGGACATCGGGTTCAAGCTCCTGATCCGCGCGACGGCGGGCCGGCTCCTGTTCGATTTCGCGGGCACGGCGCCGCAGACCGCCGGCAACATCAACATGACCTTCAACGCCACCCAGTCGGCCGTGATCTACGCCCTGAAGGCGCTCTTGGATCCGGAAGCGCCGAACACCCAGGCGGTGATCGACTGCGTCGAGATCGATGCGCCCGAAGGCTCGATTGCGAACGCCGTCTTCCCGGCCTCGGTCGCCGGGCGCTCCCACACCTGCCAGCGGGTCATCGACCTCGTCATGGGCGCGCTCGCCCCCGCCCTGCCGGACCGCGTTCCGGCCGCGCCCAACGGCGCAAACACCATGGCCGTCTTCTCCGGCGTCGATCCCCGTTCGAACGAGGCCTACGTCTATCTGGAGACCGTCGGCGGCGGCGCCGGCGGCCGGCCGACCAAGCCCGGCAAGGACGGCGTGCAGACCGGCATCACCAACACCTCCAACCTGCCGGTCGAGGCGATCGAGACCGAATATCCGCTGATGGTGCTGGAATACGGCCTGGCCCCCGGATCCGGCGGCGGCGGGCGGCATCCGGGCGGACGCGGCATCCGGCGCGTCGTCCGGCCGGTCGGCCATCGCTGCGTCTTCAACGGCGTCGGCGAACGTTTCCGACACGCGCCCTGGGGCCTTGCCGGCGGAGCGGACGGCAAACCCGGCCGCTTCGCGCTGATCGGCGCCGATGGCGCGGAGACGGCGCTCCCCGGCAAGACCGGGGACCGCGTCGTGCCGG
>DAINCG010000086.1:0-303 GCA_036732525.1 Pseudomonadota bacterium
GCCCGTCCAGGCGGGCCGGCTGCACGGCGCCGCCGGGCGGCAATTCGATCGTGGCGAGCGCGTCGACCAACGCCATAAGCGCCTTCATGTCGATCCGGGCGGCCGTCGCGGTCTCGCCGCGCTCGACCGTCAGGTTCGCCTGGATCGAGCCGCGCTTGAAGCGCTGACCGGCTTCCTGGCGGACCGTCCGGTCGGCCTGGTCGACGAAGCCCGGCGCGCGGACGCGGATGTCGAGGCCGCGGCCGTTGACGCTGCGCACTTCCCAGGTCCAGGCGGCGCCGTCCGCGGATCCGTCGATCCGGG
>DAINCG010000086.1:384-13565 GCA_036732525.1 Pseudomonadota bacterium
GAAGGCATGGCCGCCCGTGCCGTCCGCCACGAAATAGAGCTCGTCGGTGTCGAGCGGATCGGCCGCCGCCAGAATCGCCGCCTTGCCGGGATTGGCGATCGGCGCCGGCGGCAGGCCGGCAGAGACATAGGTGTTGTAAGGGTCTTCCAGCCGAAGGTCGGCGGAGGTCAGCCGCCGGTCGAGCCGGCTTTCGCCGCGCGTGATCGCATAGATCGTGGTCGGATCGGATTGCAGCAACATGCCCCGCTTCAGCCGGTTGACGAAGACCGCGGCGACGCGGCGGCGCTCGTCCGGCACGCCGGTTTCCTTTTCAACGATGGATGCGAGCGTCGCCAGCGCTTCCGGCGTCGCCGCGGGATGATCCTTCGGCAGGCGGGCCATCGCCTCGGCGATCACGGCGTCCATGGCTTGCCGCATGCGCGCGACCACGTCGGCCCGCGCGTCGTTCCAGGAGTAGTGATAGGTCTCCGGCAAGAGAGCGCCTTCCGGGACGTCCGTCGGCACAGAGCCGGTCATGCCCTCGGCCGCCTGCACGATGGCCAGCGCCTCAGCGGTCGTGGCGCCTTCGGGGACGGTGAACTTGCGGACCACGGTCGGGCCTTCGGTCAGCAGCGTCAGCAGCTCGCGCGGACTTGCATGGGCCGGCGCCATGTATTCGCCTGCGCGTATGCGGCCGGCCCGATCCTCGATCCGCGCGAGCACTTTCAGAGTCAACGCGTCCTCGATCAGCCCTTCCCGCTCCAGCCGTTCGGCGATCGCCGCCACGCCCTCGCCGCGCGCGATCAGCACGCGCCGTTCGCTCGCGGCCGGCCCCGGCGCGTCGAAGGCTTGGAACAGGGCGAAGGCGGCATATCCGGCGACGCCGGCCGCCAACACGACAATGACGAGCAGCGCGCGCCACATGGCGCGGTCAGACGCCCTGGAAGAGCACCGACGCGTTCGTCCCGCCGAAGCCGAACGAGTTGGAAAGCGCCCGGCGAATCGTCCGCTGGCGGGCGACCTTCGGCGCGAGGTCGAGGTCCGACGGATTGTCGAGATTGAGCGTCGGCGGCGCCACGCCGTCCCGAATGGCGAGGATCGAGAAGATCGCTTCGACCGCGCCGGCGGCGCCCAGAAGATGTCCGATCGCCGACTTGGTCGACGACATGGTGATCTTGCCGGCGTCCGCGCCGAACAGACGCTTGACCGCGCCGAGCTCGATCTCGTCGCCAAGCGGCGTCGACGTGCCATGCGCATTGACGTAGTCGATGTCCGCCGTCGAAAGGCCTGCGCTCTTCAGGCAGGCGCGCATTGCGCGAAAGCCGCCGTCGCCGTCGGCCGCGGGGGCGGTGACGTGGTAGGCGTCGCCGCTCATGCCGTAGCCGATCACCTCGGCGTAGATCTTCGCGCCGCGCGCCTTGGCGTGCTCGTAATCCTCGAGCACGACGATGCCGGCGCCTTCGCCCATCACGAACCCGTCGCGGTCGACGTCCCAGGGCCGCGAGGCGCGGGTCGGTTCGTCGTTGAATCCGGTCGAGAGCGCGCGCGCCGCCGCGAAGCCGGCGATGCCGAGGCGGCAGATGGCGGCTTCCGCGCCGCCCGCGACCATGACGTCGGCGTCGCCCGCGCGGATCATCCGCGCCGCGTCGCCGATGGCGTGCGCGCCGGTCGCGCAAGCGGTGACGACCGAATGGTTCGGCCCCTTGAGGCCGTGGCGGATCGAAACCTGTCCCGAAACGAGATTGATCAGGCTCGCCGGAATGAAGAAGGGGGAGACCCGTCGCGGGCCGCGCTCGTGCAGCGTCACGGAGGTGTCGTAGATCGTCTCAAGCCCGCCGATGCCGGACCCGATCATGACGCCCGTCCGCTCGGCCAGTTCCTCGTTCTGCAGGTCGAGGCCCGAATCGGCGATCGCAATGTCGGCCGCGGCGACGCCGAAGACGATGAACTCGCCGACCTTCCGGCGGTCTTTCGCCGGCATGCACGCGTCCGGGTCGAACGCCCCATCGCCTTCGCCGATCGGCACCTGGCCCGCGATTTTCGCCGGCAGGTCGGAGACGTCGAAACGCTGGATCGCGCCGATGCCCGACTGGGACTCGATCAGCCGCTTCCAGGGCGTTTCGAGCCCGCAGCCGAGCGGCGTCACCAAGCCCATGCCTGTTACGACCACCCGACTCATAGCTCTTCTCCAACCAACCCTGAACGCGCCGATGCGACGTCGGCCTTGCGCCGACGGCCGGACCAGCGATCAGCCTTCCGCGTGCTCGCTGATGTAGTCGATCGCGTTCTTGACAGTCACGATCTTCTCAGCGGCGTCGTCGGGAATTTCGCAGCCGAACTCTTCCTCGAACGCCATGACCAGCTCGACCGTGTCCAGGCTGTCCGCGCCCAGATCGTCGATGAAGCTCGCGTCTTCGGTCACCTTCGATTCTTCGACGCCCAAATGTTCGACGACGATTTTCTTCACGCGTTCGGCAGTATCGCTCATGCTCAATTCCTCGGAGGTTCGATCCAGGTATGCAGACAGACCAGTTTGCATACGGCGATTTGCCGCTGGTGCGCAATGCCGGTCCGTCGAAAAGCGCGGGTTGTTACCATGTTTTTTCAAGCCCCGCCAAGCCGCATGCGCATGCGGGGCCCGGCGGTCACAGCATGGCCATGCCGCCGTTCACGTGGATGGTCTGTCCGGTGACGTAGCCGCCGGCGTCGGACGCGAGAAAGACGACCGCGCCGGCCACGTCCGCCGGCTGGCCGAAGCGGCCGGCGGGTATGTGGCCCAGGATCGCCTCGCGCTGCTTGTCGTTGAGCGCGTCGGTCATCGGCGTCGCGACGAAGCCGGGCGCGACGCAATTGACCGTGACGCCGCGTGCCGCCGTCTCGGCGGCGAGCGAGCGGGTCAGGCCGGCGAGGCCCGCCTTCGCCGCCGCGTAGTTCGCCTGGCCGGGGTTGCCGGTATGGCCGACGACGGAGGTGATGTTGACGATCCGGCCCCAGCGCGCCTTCAGCATGTTGCGGAGCGCGGCCCGGGAAAGCTTGAAGGCGGCGGTGAGATCGACGGCGAGAACCGTGTCCCAGTCTTCGTCCTTCATCCGCATCGCCAGGCCGTCCTTGGTGACGCCGGCGTTGTTCACGAGAATGTCGATCGGCCCGAGCGCGCCCTCGGCGGCGGCGATCAGGCTGGCGACGGCTTCCGCGTCGCCCAGATTGCAGGCGGCCGTCTCGGCCCGTTCGCCGAGGTCCGCCTTGAGTTCGTCGAGCGCCGCCTGCCGGGTGCCGGACAGCACGACGCCGGCGCCGGCGGCGTGCAAGGCGCGGGCGATCGCGCTCCCAATGCCGCCGGAAGCGCCGGTGACGAGCGCGGTGTGGCCGGAAAGATCAAACATATGCCGGCCTCAACCGCCTTCGAGTTTGGGAATGAAGAACACTTCCGCGCCCGGCGGCACGATCTGGAAATAGCCGGGCTCGTCGTGGATGTTGCCGTCGATGGCGACGGTGGTCTCCTCCTGGAGGACCTGGCCGAGGCCCGGAAAGGCCTCGTCCATCGCCTTCAGGACGCCGCGCATGTTCTTGGTCACGACCTCGAACTCGCGTTGTCCGTCCGTGTAGCGCTTGGCGAAGCCCTGCGTGAAGCGGACCTTCGCCGGCGCCTGATCCGTCGCCTCGACAGTCAACGTCCCGTCCTACTTCTGGTCGAGCGCCGCGCGCACCCGCGGCGGCGACATCGGCAGCTCGTGCATGCGCACGCCGACGGCGTCTTCGATGGCGTTGGCGATCGCCGCCATCGGCGGGCAGATGTTGACCTCGCCCACGCCCTTCACGCCGAAGGGATGGGACGGATTCGGCACCTCGACGAGGATCGGGGTGATGTGCGGCAGGTCGGACGCGACCGGCACGCGATAGTCCAGGAAGCCCGGATTATCCATCAGACCCTTGGCGTTGTAGATGTACTCCTCGTTGAGCGCCCAGCCGATGCCCTGCACGACGCCGCCCTGGATCTGGCCTTCGACGTAGGAGGGGTGGATCGCCTTGCCGACGTCCTGCGCCGCCCAGAAGCCGAGCACGGTGACCTTGCCGGTTTCCGGATCGACCTCGACGTCGCAGAACTGGGTCGAGAAGCCCGGCGCCTGCGCGCCGGCGTTCGTCGACGCGGAGGAGACGAGCGGGCCGCCGGTCGCGGCCGCCTTGGCTGCAAGCTCGGCCAGCGTCAACGGCTTGAAGTCGCCGACATTGGCGCTCGCCGGCTTCGCGGCGCCGTCTTCCCAGACGACGCCTTCCGGATCGACGTCCCAGATCATCGCCGCGCGGCCGCGCATCTCGTCGATGAGCTTGTTGACCGCGTTGTGGACGGCGATGCCGGTGGCGAAGGTGACGCGGCTGCCGCCGGTCACGTGGGTGTAGCCGACCGAGGTGGTGTCGGAGACGACGGCGCGAACCCGGTCGTAGTCGACGCCCAGGGTCTCCGCGGCCATCAGCGCCATGGAGGCGCGGCTGCCGCCGACGTCGACAGAGCCGGTGCCGACGACGACCGTGCCGTCGGCGTTCACGTTCACCGTGGCGCTCGATTCGCCGCCGCCGTTGAACCAGAAGCCGGACGCGACGCCGCGGCCCTGATTCGGGCCAAGCTTCTTCTTGTAGGCCGGGTGGGACATCAGCGCTTCGACGGTCTCGATATAGCCGTCATGGCTGAGCTTCGGGCCGTAGACCATCTGCGTGCCGGCCTTCGCGGCGTTCTTGTGGCGCAGCTCCAGCGGGTCCATGCCGATCTTCTTCGCGATCATGTCGAGCACGCTTTCGACGCCGAAGGCGGCGATCGGCGAGCCCGGCGCGCGGTAGGCGGCGGCCTTCGGCCGGTTGCTCACCACGTCGTAACCGATGACCTCGACGTTCTCGATCGCATAGGGCGCGTAGGCGCACATGCAGCCGTTCAGGACCGGGGAGCCCGGGAAGGCGCCCGCCTGGAAGTTGAACGTGCCGGTCGCGGCGACGATCTTGCCGTCCTTGGTCGCGCCGATCTTCACGGTCATCGAAGCGCCGGACGTCGGGCCGGACGCGAGGAAGGTTTCCTCGCGGGTCATGTTCATGCGCACCGGCTTGCCGCTCTTCTTCGAGAGCATGGCGGCCAGCGGCTCAAGATAGATGACCGTCTTGCCGCCGAAGCCGCCGCCGATTTCCGCCGGATGGCAGCGGACGTCGCCGACCTTCAGGCCGCACAGCTTGGCGACCAGGCCGCGCACGACGAAGTGGCCCTGGCTGGAGGACCAGACCTCGCACTGGCCGTCCGCGTCGAAGCGCACGAGGCAGGCGTGGTTCTCGATGTAGCCCTGGTGGACGGCCGCGGTCTTGAACGTGTCTTCGATGACCACGTCCGCCTTCGCGAAGCCGGCTTCGGGGTCGCCCATGCTGAAGGAGACGCGTTTCGAGATGTTCGACGGCTTGCCTTCGCGGGGATCGCCTTCCGGCAGGCCGCGCGGCGTCATGTCCTCGAACAGCAGCGGCGCGTCGGGCTTCA
Organism: Pseudomonadota bacterium; assembly: GCA_036732525.1. Taxonomy (GTDB): domain Bacteria; phylum Pseudomonadota; class Alphaproteobacteria; order Bin95; family Bin95; genus VMCJ01. The sequence continues at coordinate 5,873 of DAINCG010000086.1, forward strand.
TCGCGTCATCGACGTCGATGGCGTGCGGCAGCACCTCGTATTCAACCTTGATCGCTTCGAGCGCGGCCTGGGCGGACGACCGGCTGACCGCGGCGACCGCCGCGATGGCGTGGCCGTGATAGAGGGCCTTTTCCCGCGCGATGATGTTGCGGGTGACGTGCCAGAAGTTCACCGCGACGCGCTCCGGCCCGATATAGGCGAAGTCCTGGTCGGGGAAGTCGGCGCCGGTGACGACCGCCTGCACGCCGGGAATCTTCTCCGCGGCGGAGGTGTCGATCGACTTGATGCGGGCGTGGGCGTGCGGGCTGCGCAGCACCATGCCGAAGAGCGAGCCCGGCAGGTCATAGTCGGGGCCGTACTGGGCGCGGCCGGTCACCTTCGGCACCCCGTCCGGGCGCACGACGCGCTGGCCGATCCACTTGTATTCTTTCACCGATCCGTCCATGGGAGCCATCCCTTCAGAAAAACGTGCGAGTGTTCGCGGGTCGCGGCCATTATCAGCGAGATTCGCCGGCCTCGCCAAGGCCGTCGCCGCATTGCTTCCAGATATATCAGATCGCGGGCGTCATTCAAAAACGCGCCTTTCCGCGGCGCGGGAAGCGGATCGTCAGCCGCGGCCATAAAGCGCCGGCGCGTCGCAGGCATGCAGCGCGCATTCGAGCTCCAGCGTCGTCTGTCGGATTTCGAAGGCGGCGGTCAGCCGATTCTTGACCTCCTGCTTGATCGCGTCCGCGTCGGTCCAGCGGCCGGCGGCGATGACGATATGCGCGTCGAGCGCCGCCGCGTGCTCGTCCAACTGCCAGATGCGCGTGTGGTGAACGCCGCCGACGCCGTCGACGTCCCGGATCGCGCCGACCACGTCATCCGCCTCGATGCCGGGTGGCCGGCCCAGCATGAGATGCCGGATCACGCCGCCGATCTCCCGGAACGACTGCCAGAGGATGTAGCCGGCGATCATCAGCGTCACGAGCGGATCGACGAAACGCCAGTCGTAGAGCGCGACAGCGACTCCGGCGACGATCACGCCGATCGAGCCGAGCGCGTCGGCCACGTTATGCAGGAAGGCCGCGCGGATGTTCATGCTGGTCTTGGCCATGCGGAACGTGACGAGCGCCGTCGCGGCGTCGACGACGAGCGCCACGGCCGCGATCGCCACGATCAGCCAGCCGTCGACCGGCTCCGGCGAGATGAAGCGCAACACGGCCTCGTAGACGAGGTAGACGCCGATCACGATCAGCGTCGTGTAGTTGATCAGCGCCGCGACGGCCTCCGCCCGCGCATAGCCGAACGGCATGTCGGCGTCCGCCGGCCGGCGCGCGATCCGGCGCGCGGCGTAGGCGATGACCAGCGCCATCGCGTCCGAGAGATTGTGGATCGCGTCGGCGATCAGCGCGAGACTGCCGGCGACGACGCCGCCGACGATCTGCGCCGCGGTCAGCAGCAGGTTGATGCCGACGGCGAAGGCGACGCGACGATCCCCCGCATTAGGATCGATATGGTGATGATGCCCGTGCCCGTGCCCGTGACTATGGCCGTCATGTCCCATGGGAATCTCCCCGGGGTCCGTCCGGCGCGCTGCTTGCCTTGCGCCCGGCCCGGCGCCTATCGTCCCGGACGTCAATTCAAGAAACTAGCGCTGCCGCAGGAAAAGGGAGAGTGGTGAATGGACGCGCCCGAAACGACGCTCGAGATCGACGACGCCGGTGTGGCCGTCTTCACGCTGAACCGGCCGGACAAGATGAACGCGATCAGCCAGCGTATGTTCGACCAGGACCTGCCGGCGATGATCGACCGGGTCGAAAAGGACGACGCGATCCGCGCGCTCGTGCTCACCGGCGCCGGCGGCAATTTCTGTTCCGGCGCGGACGTGACCCGCATGCAGCGGAACGACGGCGCGCCGGAGCCGGGACGCTCTTCCGGCCTGCGGCGCATCCTCGACGTCATGTACCGGATCGTGAACCTGCCGAAGCCGACCATCGCGGCGGTCGACGGCATCGCCTTCGGCGGCGGCTTTTCGCTCGCGATGACGGCCGACGTCATGCTGGCGAGCCCGAAGGCGCGCTTCTGCCTGGTCTTCGGTCGGATCGGCCTCATCCCCGACATGGCGATCGCCTACACCCTGCCGCGCGCCATCGGCGCCCGCCGCGCCAAGGAGCTCGCCTTCACCGCCCGGTCCTTCGGCGTCGAGGAGGCGGAGAAGCTCGGCCTCCTGAATGGCGTCCATCCGGCCGAGACGCTGGTCGAGGAGGCGGTCGCCATGGCGCGCAACATGGCGCGGGGGTCGGGCGAGGCCCAGGCGCTCGCTAAGTCGCTCTTCGACCGCAGCCTCGCCTCCAGCCAGGCGGAGATGACCGACGCCGAATGCGCCGCCCAGGAGACGGTGCGTCACACCGACTTCCACCGCGAGGCCGTCCGCCGGTTCCTCGCGAAGGAGCCGCGCCTCTACGACTGGGACCAGATGACCAAGCGCGCGGCCGAGTAGACGGGCCGCCGGCGATGGAAAAGATCGCCAAGACCGTCGGCCTGATCGTCACCGTCGGCACGTTCGCCTTCGCGCTTGTCCAGTTCGCCTTCAACCAGTCGGTCGAGGCCGAGAAGCCGTTCCTGGAGCGGAAGCTCGCCTGGTGCGAGAAAGCGGTGACGACGGCTGCGGAGATCGCCGTCGCCGGCGAGTCGCCGGACCCGGCCAAGATCGACGCCTTCTGGCAGTATTATTGGGGCGTCATGGGCATGGTCGAAGGCCGGGAGGTCACCGCGGCCATGATCGCGTTCGGCGACGATCTGCGCGCGACCGGGCAGGGCGCCGGGCCGAAGGCGCTCGACATCGCCCACGCCTGCCGGACGGAACTCGCCCGCAGCTGGTCGCCGATCTGGGGCCGCTGACGCGCTACTTGTTCAGGTAGTTAAGCGCGAGCCCCGGACGCGGCCAGGTCGTCGCCGCGAGCTTGCCCATCGAACTCAGCGTAATGTAGGCCGTGCGAAGGTCCGCGCCGCCGAAGCAGATGTTGGTCGTGATGAAATCCGGCGTCGCGAAGTGCTCGATCGTCTTGCCGTCCGGCGAAATCGACGTGACCCCGCCATTGTGGATCGTCGCGACGCAGATGTTGCCGGCCTGATCGACCGCCAAGCTGTCGAAGAGCTGGTGGCCCGGCAGCCCCGCGACGAGGCGGCCGCGGTCGCCGCGCATCGGCGTTCGGGAGCTCTTGAGCTTGCCGGGGGCTTCGATGGCGTAGGCCCAGACCCGGCCGGTCATCGTTTCCGCGACGTAGACCTCGTCCTCCGCCGGCGAGAGGCCAATGCCGTTCGGGCCTTCCGAGGGAAAGATCGCCTCGACGATATGCGAGCCGTCGGCCCTGGCGTAGTAGACGCCGGTGACGTCCCGGTCGCGCCGCCGCGCCTTGCCGTGGTCGGTGAACCAGAAGCCGCCATGGGCGTCGAAGACGAGGTCGTTCGGCCCCTTCAGTGGATGCTCGCCGCAGTGGGTATAGAGCGTCTCGACGGCGCCCGTCGCGAGATCGACCCGTTCGATCCGGCCGCCCGAATAGTCGTCCGGCTGGCCGACCGGCATCAGCCGGCCGTCGACCGCGACGAACTTCAGGCCGCCATTGTTGCAGACGTAGCACTTGCCGTCGGGGCCCATCGCCGCGCCGTTTGGCCCGCCGCCGAGATGCGCGACGACGGTCTTGGAGCCGTCGGGATGCACGCGGGTCAGGTCGCCGGAGGCAATCTCGACCAGCAGGACGTCGCCGTCGGGCAGGGCGATCGGGCCCTCGGGGAAATTCAGGTTCTCGGCGACGATGCGGAGGTCGGACACGGCCATGGCTCCCGGTCAGTCGCCCTTGAAGGCGGGCTGGCGTTTCTCCGTAAAGGCGCTGACCGCCTCCTGGTGGTCGCCGGTCAGGTTGGACTGCGTTTCCAGGCTGATCGAGAGGTCCATCATCGAATGCGCCATCTGGCGAAGCGGGATGTTGACCGTCCGCTTGGTCCAATTGATCGACTTGGTGGCGCCGGCCGCGAGCTTCCGCGCGAAGCCGTAGGCCTTTTCGTCCAGTTGGTCGGCCGGGACGGCATAGTTGATCAGGCCGATCCGCTCCGCTTCCGCTGCCGACATCAGGTCGCCGGTCAGAAGATATTCCTTCGCCCGCGCATAGCCGACGAGCTGCGGCCAGATCAGCGCGCCGCCGTCGCCCGCGACCAGGCCCGCCTTGACATGCGGGTCGCCGAACTTGGCGTGGTCGGCCGCCACGATGATGTCGCAGAGGAGGGCGACCGTCGCGCCGAGGCCGACCGCGTGGCCGTTGACGCGGGCGATGATCGGCTTCTCGCACTCCAGCATGCGGTAGACGATGCGTCGCGCCTCCGGCATGCCGGCCTCCCAGAGGTCGGGATCGTCGATCTTGCGCTGCATGTTGGGAACGTCGCCGCCGGCGGAGAACGCCTTGCCGGCGCCGGTCAGCACGGCGACCTTGACTGACGGGTCGTCGTTCACTTCGTCCCAGATGCGCGACATGGCGGTGTGCATGCCGGCGGTGAAGGCGTTCATCCGATCCGGATTGTTCAGCCGGATCGTGAGGACGCCGTCGTCCAACTCCGTCTCGACGTCGGTATAGCTGTCGAAGGCCATCTCGGCTTCCCCCAATCGATTGTTATTGGGGGAAGCCTAGCAGTCGCTCAGACCATGCAGAAGCCGCCGTTCACGCTGATCGTCTGGCCGGTCACCCAGGCGGCCGCGTCGGACGCGAGGAACGCGACCATGGGCGCCACGTCCTCCGGAACGCCGATGCGGCGGAGCGGGTAGTTGCGGACAATCTTGTCCATGTTCTTCTCGAGGAACGCGGCGTCGGAATGCGAGGTCTGGACCAGGCCGAGCGAGACGACGTTGACCGTGATGCCGAACCGGCCGAGCTCCTTCGCCAGCGACTTCGAGAGCGCCATCGTCCCGGCGCGCGTCGCCGCGGCCATGGAGATGTTCGCCTCGCCGATGCGGGAGCTGTCGCCGATCAGGCTGACGATGCGGCCGCCCTTCTGCTCGACCATGTAGGGTCCGACGGCGCGGCAGCAGTGGATTGCGCCGTAGAGACAGGTGTCGATCTGCGGCTTCCAGTCTTCGGGCCCCGAATCCAGGAAGCGCTGGCTTTTCACGTAGCCCGCGTTGTTGACCAGGATGTCGATCCGGCCGAAGTCGGCCGCGACCTCTCGGGCCATGCGTTCGACCATGGCGTAGTCGGCGATGTCGGCCCGGTAGGCCTTCGCCTTCCGGCCCATTCGCTCGATGTCGTTCACGACCGCTTGGGCTTCGTCGGCGGACCGGTTGTAGTTGACCGCGACGGCGGCCCCTTCGGCCGCGAGCGTCAGCGCGATCTCCCGGCCGACGTCGCGGCCGCCCCCGGTGACGAGCGCGACCTTGCCGGCAAGCTTCAAATCCATGACTCAGCGTTCTCCCTTGGCCCCGGCGATCAGGCGGAACAGGCGTTCCGGCGTCGCCGGCAGTTCTGTAATTTCGATATTGAGATGGCGGAGCGCGTCCGCGACTGCGTTGGCGACGGCGGCGGGCGCGCCGATCGTACCGCCTTCGCCCATGCCGCGATAACCGCCGAGGGTCCCTTCGGCTTCGGTCTCCAGATGCAGCACGGTCATCGGCGGGATTTCGGCGGCGGATGGGACGACATAGTCGACGAGACTCGCGGTCAGCGCCTGGCCGGCGGCGTCATGCCGAATCTCCTCGTAGAGCGCGGCCCCGATGCCCTGCGCCACGCCGCCATGGACCTGGCCGTCGACGATCATCGGATTGATGATCCGGCCGCAGTCCTCCGCCGCCAGATAGCGGGTCACCCTGGCGACATAGGTTTCGGGGTCGATCTCGACGACGGCGATATGGGTCGCCGACGTCGTCGTGCCGAACTGCGGGTCGTAGAAGCCGGTCGCCTTCAGCTCCAGATCCGGCCGAAGCTCCTTCGGAAAGCGGCCCATTTCCGAATAGACGGCGCGGGCGACTTCGCCGAGGCCGAGCGACTTGTTGCCTTTCGCCTCCCGGATCAGGCCGTCTTCGATCTCCAGTTCGCCCGGCTGCAAGTCGAGCATGAACGCCGCCGCCGCCAACACCTTCTCGCGGAGCGCCCGGGCCGCGACATGGGCCGCGCCGCCGGCCAGGACGGTGCTGCGGCTGGCATATGTCCCGGTGCCGTGGGTGACGGCCGCGCTGTCGCCATGGACGACGCGGACGTCGGCGACGGCGACGCCAAGCTCCTCGGCGACGATCTGGGCGAGCGTCGTCTCCAGGCCCTGGCCGTGCGACGCGACGCCGAAGCGGGCGGTGACGGCGCCGGTCGCGTCGACGTCGATGTCGGCGGTCTCGGTTCCGGTGTTGATCGGCATGCCGGGCGCCGCCGACATGCGGCTGCCGATGCCGGTCAGTTCCGCATAGGAGGCGATGCCGATCCCGACCCAGCGGCCGGCCTTGCGCGCCGCCGCCTGCATCGCGCGCAGCCCGGCATAGTCGACGCCGTCGAGCGCCGCTTCCAGGCATTCGCCAAAGCCCGACCGGTCCCAGACGATGCCGGAGCCGGTGCGGTAGGGGAATTGATCGGGCCGCACGAAATTGCGGCGGCGGATGTCGGCCGGGTCCATCGAAATCTTCGCCGCCGCCATGTCGATCAGCCGCTCCAGCACGAAGGCGGCGGTCGGCCGGCCGACGCCGCGATAGGGGCCGGCTGGCGCCTTGTTGGTCGCGACGGCGGCGACGCGGGCGCTGTAGTTGGCCAGGTCGTAGGGACCCGGCAGGAAGCCCGCGACCTGCATCGGCTCCAGTGCGGCCGTCCACGGGTAGATCGAATAGGCCCCGACGTCGCCCAGGATCAACGCCTTCAGTCCCTTGAGCCGGCCGTCGCGGTCGAGCGCGAGTTCGGCCCCGACCGTCTCGTCGAAAGCCTGGCTGGTCGAGAGCAAATCCTCCATCCGATCGCCGGTCCATTTGACCGGCCGGCCGAGCCGGCGCGCGATCAGCGCGGTCGCGAGTTCCTCCGGGTAGACCGAGGCCTTGCCGCCGAACCCGCCGCCGACGTCGGGCGCGACGACCCGGACATGGCTGCCCGGCAGGTCGAGCGCGGCCGCGAGCGCGTCGCGGGCGACGCCCGGCACCTGGGTCGCGGAATGCAGAGTCAGCATGCGGCGGCCCCGGTCGAAGTCGGCGACGCAGCAGCGGTTCTCCATCGCGAGCGGCGACTTCCGGGTGAACCGGAAGCGGCCCTCGACCTTGACCTCCGCCTCGGCGAAGGCCGCCTCGGCGTCGCCGCGCTCGAAGTCGCGCGAGACGAGGATATTGCTCACATGGCCGTCATGCAGGATCGGCGCGCCGGGGGCCGCCGCCTTCCAGGGGTCGGCGAGCGCCTGCAAAGGGGAGTAGTCGATCCGGACTGTTTGTGCCGCATCCTCGGCGAGGTAGCGGTCGGCGGCGACGACGGCGACGACCGCCTCGCCGACATAGCGCACCACGTCTGCCGCAAGCGGCAGGGTGGGCGTCGGCTGGTAGCCCGGCATGCGCGAGGTCGCGACGATCGGCCGGACGTCGAAGTCGGCGGCCGTGTAGACGCCGACGACGCCCGGTATGTCGGCGGCGGCTGCGGCGTCGACGTCGCGGCCTCGCGCGTGGGCCTGGTCGCTCCGGACGAAGGCGACGTGCAGCACGCCAGCGAGC
>DAINCG010000087.1:0-1620 GCA_036732525.1 Pseudomonadota bacterium
GAGACGGTATTGCCCCAGGCCGCGCCGCCCTCGAGTCCGAGCGCTTCGAGTTCCTGCAACAAGGTTGCGACATCCCCGTCGGTCGACGCGGCGTCAATGACGACCTTGCCGTCGACGATGAAGAGCGGCGCGGCGTCGCTGAGGCCGGCGGCGGCCGCCCGCGCGGCCGCCTCGTCAGCGCCCGCGTCGTCGGAGACGCCGCCAAGCGCCAACCGCGCGAGATCGCCGCCGACTTTCGCGGCGATCGCGGCGAAACGATCTTCGCCAGGAGCTCCGGCGCTCGACGCGCCGGCTATCGGGGCGGCTTCGGGCTCGTCCGCCGCGGCGACGGGCGCCGGCGCTGGGCCCGGTTCAGGCGCGATCAGCAGCGGCGACGCTTCGGGCGCATTCGGAGCGGCGAGGTCGGGGGCGGCGGACAGGACCGGTTCGGGCGCACGAATCGGCGCCTGCTTCCCAGCGTCCTCGTCGAAGCCGTCCTGATTTTCGGAAGCGCTTTCGGCCGAACCTCCGGACGCATCGCCCGCGGCTTCGAGGAGCGGATCCGAACCGCCGGTCGAGGCTTCTTCGAACGTCGCGGGATCGATCGCAAGCACATCGGTCGGCTCGACAGCGCCGCTGACGGGAACGTCGTGATCGCCGCCTGCCACGGGCACCGGCGGCGCGTCCTCGGCGTCCGGGGTCGCGGTCGGCGTCCCGTCGCCGAGAGCCGCGAGGTTGGCGAAACGGTCGGTTAGGGGGGCTGGCGCGGTCGGATCGGCGGACATGGCGACTGGGTCCTTCTAACGTAGCCTGGACCACAGTATGTCGAACCGAATAGCGCCTCGCTACCGGGCGCCGACGCCCGGTCAGTGGATCGTGATGGCGGGCGGCGACGCTGGCCGCCGCCCGCCACGTTACAATGCTACGCGGGCGACTGGCTGACGAACTTGACCGTCAGATAGCTCTCCAGGCCTTCAACGCCGCCTTCCCGGCCGTAGCCGGAGCCCTTGACGCCGCCGAACGGCGTTTCGGGCATGGAGATGTTGAAGCTGTTGACGCCGACCATGCCGCTTTCCAGGCGGTTGGCGATCGCGGTCGCGCGGGCGGCGTCGGCCGTGAACGCATAGGCGGCGAGGCCATATTCCAGACGGTTCGCCTCCGCCAGTACCTCGTCGAGGTCGGTGAAGCGCATCATCGGGGCCACGGGCCCGAACGGTTCCTCGTTCATGATCCGCGCGGAGACGGGCACATCCGCCAGGACGGTCGGCTTGTAGAAGTAGCCCTGGTTGCCGATCCGCTCGCCGCCGGTCTTGAGCGCAGCGCCGTGTTCGACCGCGTCCTTGACGAAGCCATCGATCGCTTCGATTCGGCGTTCGTTGGCGAGCGGCCCCATCCGCACGCCCTTCTCCATGCCGTCGCCGACCGTCGTCGCCGCCGCCATCTCGGTGAAGGCGTCGACGAACTTGCCGTAGACCTTGTCGTGCACGAAAAAGCGCGTCGGCGAGATGCAGACCTGACCGGCGTTCCGGTATTTGCCCGCGACCGACATCTTCGCGACCTTGTCGACGTCGACGTCGTCGCAGACGATGACCGGCGCATGGCCGCCAAGCTCCATGGTCACCGGCTTCATGCCGGCCGCCG
>DAINCG010000087.1:1662-13506 GCA_036732525.1 Pseudomonadota bacterium
CATCTGCGCCAGCTGCTTGCCGACGGCGGTCGAGCCGGTGAAGGAGACCTTGCGCACCTCTTCCCTGGGGATGAGGTAGGACGACACGACCGACGGCACGCCGAAGACGACGTTCAAGACGCCCTTCGGCAAGCCCGCTTCGTCGAGCGCCCGCGCGAAGGCGACGACGGTGCCAGGGGTTTCTTCCGACGGCTTCAGGATCAGCGAGCAGCCGCTGCCGAGCGCGCCGCCGATCTTGCGGGCCGGCGTCAGCGCCGGGAAGTTCCAGGGCGTGAACGCAGCGCAGACGCCGATCGGCTCCCGCTGCACGATGTGGCGCACGCCAGCCTGGCGCGACGGGATCACGCGGCCATATGTCCGGCAGCCCTCGTCGGCGTACCAGTCGATGATGTCGGCGGAGACGAGCACCTCGCCTTTCGCCTCGCCGAAGGGCTTGCCTTCTTCCAGGGTCAGCGTCTCGGCGATCGCGTCGGCGCGCGACCGGACGATTTCCATGCCCTTTCGCATGATGGCGCAACGTTCGAAGGGCGACATCGCCGACCAGACCTTGAAGCCTTCGACGGCCGCGCCGACCGCCTCGTCGAGATCTGCCTCGGAGGCATGGGGCAGTTCGGCCAGCGTCTGTTCATTGGCGGGATTCAGCACGGCCTCGCCGCCGCCCGCGCCCTTCCGCCATTGGCCGTTGATAAAAAGATCGAGCGGTTCGTAGCCCATGGGTTCGCCCTCCGTCAGACATGAAAGAAAAGCCGCGGCCAGAAGCGCCGCGGCCTGTAGTTCAAGGAATTAATTCGACCGGTCGCCGCCGCAAGCGCGGCGGAGAGACGCGTCCTACTTCCAGCGCAACTTCGGCTCCAGGCCAAAGACCCGGGCGGAATTCATGCCGAGGATGTTGCGCTTCGCCTCTTCGTCGAGCCACGGGATTTCGGCGATGACGCGGGGGGCGTCGAAGTCGAAATGCGGCCAGTCGGAGGCGTAGAGCAGTTGGGTCTTGGCGTTGATCATCTCGAACGTCGCCTTCAGGCCGACCTCGCTCGACTTCTCCATGGGCTGGCAGGTGTACCAGCAATTCTGGCGCATGTAGTCGGACGGCATCTGCTTCAGCAGCGGCGCCTCCGACATGCGCATCAGGTACTGGTCGTCCAGGCGCTGCATGACGAAGGGGATCCAGGAGAGGCCGCTTTCGATCCAGACCGACTTCAGCTTCGGGAACCGCTCCGGAATGCCGTTCAGGATCCAGTTGGTCATGTGCACGATATTGCACCAGGCGAAGCCCAGCGCGTGCATCCCGAGGAAGCTGTTGCAGGTCGCGAGCGACGGGTCCTGCCAATGGTAACCGGCATGGAAGGCGATCGGCTTGCCGGTTTCCTCGATCATCGAGTAGAGCCGCATGTACTCGTTGGCGTGGACCGGCTTGTAGCGCGTCGACGTCACGGTGAAGCCGATCACGCCCGGCTTGTCCGCGAAGTCCTGAACCGTGCGGCAAGCGTCTTCCGGCGAGTTGAACGGCAGGAGCACCAGGGCCGCCATGCCGTCGTCGCCCGGCAGGACCCGTTCGGTCAGCCACTTGTTGTAGGCGCGGGTCAGCAGCACCTCCATCTCGATCTGGGGGTGCATGCCGAGAAACAGCATCGGTGTGGGGAAGACGACCATCTTGTCGACGCAGAGCGCTTCCATCGCCCGGCGCGTCAGCACGACGTCACGGTGGACGTCGGTCTCCTCGACCTTTTCGCGCTGACCGGACTGGTGCGGAATGCGGCCGCCGACGTCCTGGTAGCGAAGGCCGAGGTCGCCGTTCAGGCCGTAGGGCGGCGCGCCGAAGCGCTCCCGCTGATACATCAGCGCCTGGTGGCGGACGACTGGGTCCTCGATATGCTCGATCACCTCGGCCCAGTGCACCGTCTCCAGGTGGTGGGCGTCGATGTCGCAAATGAACCAGTCGGCGAAGCCCATCTCGCGGGCGTCCCGGCGGGCGGGGGCGAGATAGTCGCGGGTGTCGGTATAGACGTCCATTTCCTGGACGGGCATGGCCTTCGACGGAACGATATTGGCGTCCATTGAGCGTGCCTCCTTATTTCCGCTCGTCCGTGTCGTCGGGGAGCGGTTCGGGCTGATCCATATGATAGTCCTCGGGCCGGCGCCGGGACCAGAGGCCGAATTCCATCGGCCCCATGCGCAACGCGCGCAGAACTTCGGTGACGGCCGTCAGCGCCTCCGTCGGCGTCACCACCTCGTCCGAATGGCCGAGCACGGCCTTGGGGCTGCGCTGCTCGCCGTCGGCCTTGGCGGCGTAGAGCTTGACGGCCGCCGTCATGATGCGCGCGACCGCGACGTCGGACAGGCGGCCCGCCTCCCCGTCCGCCAAGAGCGCCTTCGCGTCCTGCCAGACCCGGTCGGAGAGCGCTTCGAGCTCGGCCGCCGGGTCGTTGGCGCGCGGGTCCTCCTGGGATGGTTTATCCGAGGAGGACATAAACCACGCCGTCCTGCACCTGGGTCGGATAGCCTTCCAGGTTCATGATCTTGACGGCGGACGCCCCGGCGAACTCGCCGGTGCGGACATCGAATTCGAGGCCATGCCACGGGCAGACGATGTGCGCGACGCTCTCGTCATAGTCCCGGCCGTGGCTCTTCATATCGGCGTCCAGCTTCTCCAGCACCTTGTTGTAGATGCGGCCCTGGCAGACCGGCCCGCCCTGGTGCGGGCACTTGTTCTTCCAAGCGAAGAACTCGTCGCCGAGCCGGAACACCCCGACCTGATGGCCGTCGACCTCGACGACGATCTTGCCCTGGTCCTGCAGGTCGTCGGTCCGGCAGACCTCGATTGTGCGCACGCTGCTTCCTCCTGAGTTTCTTGTTGGGGAGAGTATCGCGCCTATTCCGGCAGGAACACGCCCTTGCCCGTCTTCTGCTGGTCGAAGAGCTTGTAGGCCTCGTCGGCCTGCTCCAGCTTCCATTTGTGCGTGAAGAGGCCGTCGACGTCGATCTTTCGGTCGGAGACGAAGCGGGCGCAGTCGGCCTGGCCGACCTTCGAGAAGGTCCAGTGGCCCATCAACGTCACCTGACGGCGGATCAGGTCGGGCGAGACCTCGAACATGACCTCGCCGCCTTCGCCGACGAAACACGCAGCGCCCCAGGCGCGGGTCGCCTGCACGGCCGCCCGGCGGGCGTCGGCGGACGACGAGGCGTCCAGCGTCTTGTGGGCGCCCTCCCCGTGCGTCAGGTCCTTGATCACCTTGACCGGATCGTCCGCGGCCGGGTCGATCACGGCGTCTGCGCCCATGTCGAGGGCCATCTGTCGCCGCTCCGGCGAGATGTCGATCGCGATGACGCGGGCGCCCATGGCGACGCCCAACTGCGTCGCGGAGAGGCCGACGGGTCCCTGGCCGAAGACGGCGAGCGTCTCGTCGCCCTCCAACCCCAGCCGCTTCAGCGCGCCATAGGCCGTGCCGGTGCCGCAGGAGATCGCCGCGCCCGCTTCGAATGAAAGATTGTCGGGCAGCCCGACCAGGGTGTGCGCCGGCGCGCGCATGTACTTGGCATGCGCGCCGTTGCCGACCGAGCCGAAGACGATGGCGCCGTCGACGCACATCTGCGTCCAGCCGGACTGGCAGTGCCGGCAGACGCCGCAGCCGTCATAGTGATGGTCCATCACCCGGTCGCCGATGCGGGCTTCCTTCTCGGCGACGGCGGAGCCGACCGCGACGACGACGCCGCAGGGTTCGTGGCCGGCGATCACCGGCTCCGACGAGCGCTTGATGCCGCCGCGCACCACGCCCGGCTCGAACTTCGGCCGATAGGCCTTCAGGTCCGTGCCGCACATGCCGGACGCCTTGATTTCCAGCACGACGTCCCGCGGGCCCGGCGTCGGATCGGGAAAGTCCCGAAGCTCGACCTTCCGTTCGCCCAGAAATACAACGCCTTTCATCGAAACTCGCTCCTAGTCCGCCGGGCGGAGGCCGAAGACGGCCTCGAACCGGTCCTGGAATTGCGGCCAGACGGCCGGGTTCAGCAGGCGCGGCGGCTTCCTGCCGTCGCGCACGTCGATCAACTGCTCCGCCGCGATCTTGGCGATATTGCGTCGGCTCTCGACCGTGATGCCGGCCGTGTGCGGCGAGACGATGACGTTCTCGATCTGCAGCAGGCGGTGGTCGGTCGGCGGCGGCTCGATGTCCCAGACGTCGAGCCCGGCGCCGAACAGCTTGCCGGACTCGAGCGCATCGGCGAGCGCATCCTCGTCGTGGATGTAGCCGCGCGCCGTCGCCACGTAGATCGCGCCCTCGCGCATCGCGTCGAAGAAGGCGCGGTCGAGCATGCCGCGCGTCTCCGGCGTCAGCGGGCAGTTCATCGAGACGAAATCGCTTGCCTCGGCCACCGCCTTCAGACTGTCGACCTTCTCCGCGCCCTTGGCCGCGATCTCTTCCTTGGTCAGGTAGGGGTCGTAGGCGAGCACCTTGCAGTCGAACAGGCCGTTGCAGAGGGCGGCGAGCCGGCCGCCGACATGGCCGATGCCGATGATGCCGACCGTCTTGCCCTTGAGCTCGACGCCCTTGAAGACCTCGCGCGCCTTCACCTTGCCGGCGCGCATGTGCCGGTCGGAGACGATCAGCTTCTTGGCGACCGTCAGCATCATGGCGAGCGCGTGTTCGGCCACGCCTTCCAGATTGCCGCCGGCCTGGTTCACCACGGCGATGCCGGCCGCCGTCGCGTCGTCGAGGTCGCAGACGTCGTAGCCCGCGCCGTAGGTCGAGAGCATCAGGATGTTCGGGCAGCGCTCGAACAGCTGCTTCTCGCCCCAGAGCGGCTTCGGCAGTTCGTCCTTTGCGGACGAGATGCTGTAGACATGCGTCTCGGCGAGGGCCGCCAGGTTCGCTTCGAGGTCGTCGCCGAGTTCGCGCTTTTCGATGGCGAAGCCGCCGTCTTGGTCCAGAACGTCCAGAAACGTCTGCTCCATCACCCGGTCGAAATACAACAGACGCATCGCGTTCATGTGCGGTCAGTCCCTTTGGTCGCTGAGTTCGAGAAGTTCGCGGTCGAGGCGGCCGATGAGCCAGAGCCAGAGCATGCGAAAATCGCTGACGAAGGACCAGAGGGGATATTTGAACGTCGCCGGCCGGTTCTTCTCGACGAAGAAATGGCCGATCCAGGCGAACAGGTATCCGGAGACGAGCGCCACGGGCAGCAACGTCCAATCCAGCATCACGATCGCCGCCGCCAAGAGCGCGAGACCGAGGCCCGTGCCGAAGTAATGGAGCGCCCGCGTCTCCGGCCGGCTATGCTCCGAGAGGTAGTACGGCCAGAACTCCGCATAGCTGGCAAAACGCTTTTCGGAGCCTTCGGATTTGTCGGGCATCCGGGCGCCCTCCCTTGCGATCAACGCCGCTTCGGCCTATCTCACGCGGCCTGTTCCTAATTCATCCTCTTGCTTAGGACCGATCGCCATGGGCTACAAGGTCGCCGTCGCCGGCGCCACAGGCGCCGTCGGACACACCATTCTGGAATGTCTCGACGAAATCGATTTTCCGGTCGACGAGATCGTGGCGCTCGCCTCGTCCGCCTCGCTCGGCAAGTCCGTCTCGTTCGGCGAGCGCGGCAACCTCAAGGTCAAGGATCTCGCAACCTTCGACTTCGAGGGCTTCGACATCGCCCTGTTTTCGCCGGGCGGCAAGGTCTCCGCGATCCATGCGCCGCGCGCGGCGGAAGCGGGCTGCGTCGTCATCGACAATACGAGCCATTTCCGGATGGAGCCGGACGTGCCGCTGATCGTGCCGGAGGTAAACCGGCATGCGCTCGAAGGCTTCCGCGAGCGGAACATCATCGCCAACCCGAACTGCTCGACGATCCAGATGGTCGCGGCCCTGAAGCCGCTGCATGACATCGCGCGCATCAAGCGGGTCGTCGTCTCCACCTACCAGTCCGTCTCCGGCGCCGGCTAGTCGGGCATGAACGAGCTCTACAATCAGACCAAGAGCGTCTATCAGCTCGAGGAGCAGGAGCCGAAGACCTTCCCCGTGCCGATCGCCTTCAACGTCATTCCGCAGATCGACGTCTTCATGCCGGACGGATCGACCAAGGAAGAGTGGAAAATGGTCCACGAGACGAAGAAGATCCTCGATCCCGAGATCGAAGTGGTCGCGACCTGCGTGCGCGTGCCGGTCTTCGTCAGCCACGGCGAGGCGGTCAACGTCGAATTCGAGGAGCCGATCGACCTGGATCAGGCCTACGAGGCCTGGCACGCGACGGACGGCCTCGTCGTGATGGACCGGCGCGAGCCCGGCGGCTACACGACGCCGAAGGAAGCGGCGGGCGACAACGGCGTCTTCATCTCCCGTGCGAGGACCGACGACACGGTGCCCTACGGCCTCAGCTTCTGGTGCGTCTCCGACAATCTGCGCAAGGGCGCCGCCTGGAACGCCGTCCAGATCGCCCAGGCGCTCGCAGAAGACTATCTCTAGCCGTTCCGCGCGTCCTTGACCGCGTCGACGACGGTGTGGGCGTCGGCTTCGCTCATGCCGTGGTGGACCGGGATGGCCAGGATCTCTTCGGAGAGCCGTTCCGTCACCGGAAGCGACTGCTTGCCCTGCAGTTCCACGTAAATCGGCTGCTGATGGACGCCGCGCGGGTAGTGGACGCCGGTCGCCACACCGCGCGTCTTCAGGCGCTCGCCCAATTCGTCCCGATCGCAGCCGAATTCGTCCTTGTCGACCAGGATGCAGTACTGGTGCCAGGCGTGATCGCCGCCGGGCGTCGTCGTCTGCGGCGTCACGCCGGCGAGCTGGCCGAGGCCGGCGTTCAAGATGTCGGCGTTGCGGCGGCGGACCGCCAGCATCTGGTCGAGCCGCTTCAGCTGCTCCCGCCCGATCGCCGCCTCGACGTCGGTCATGCGGTAGTTGAGGCCGAGCACGATGTGATTGTACTTGCCCGAAACGCCGTGGGCGCGCAGCAGCCGCATCTTCTTGTCGAGCTCGGCGTCCGGCGTCGTTGTCATGCCGCCCTCGCCGACGAACATGTTCTTCGACGGATAGAACGAGTAGCAGACGACGTCGCCCCAGGCGCCGACGTCGACGCCCTCATAGGCGGCGCCGTGCGCCTGCGCCGCGTCCCAGACGATCTTGAGGTCGTGCTTCTTCGCGAAGGCCTCGACCGCGGTCCGATCGCATGGGTTGCCGAAAAGATGGACCGGCGCGATCGCCTTCGTCTTCGGCGTGATCTTCGCTTCCGCGTCTTCCAGGTCGATCAGAAACGTCTCGGGGTCGACGTCGACGAAGACGGGCTTCCCGCCCGAATAGGAGACCATGCTCGCCGTTGCGATGAACGTGAACGAAGGGCAGAGCACTTCGTCGCCCGGCTCCAGCAGCGCCAGATAGGGCAGATGCAGCGCGGCCGACCCGCTGGACGACGTCATCGCGTGAGCGGCGCCGACATGCTCGGCGAACTCGGTTTCGAAGGCGCGGCAGATCGGGCCTTCCCGGAGGCCGCCCGAGCGCAGCACGGCGACGGCCGCTTCGATCTCGTTTTCGGTCAGCTTGATTTCAGCGATGCCGATCATGGCTTGCGGCTCCAGCGCGCGGGAGGAATTCGCAGACTTAGAGGCCGCCGCGAATGCGATCAAGCGTCTCCATCAGCGTCACGGCGTCGCCCAGGCCGCCGCGGTCGGGCGGCCTGCGAGTCCGGATGGCCTCCAGGAAGGCGGCTGACTGGCCGACATAGAAGTTCGCTTTGCCCCCGATGTCCGTCCACCCGGCCGGGAAGTCCGGCCGGTCGGCCATGACGAAGAGCTTCGATGCGACGTTCGGCGTGACGGACGCGATGACCGTGCCGTTCTCCCCCTGCACTTCGAGCGACTGGGCGAAGGCGGGCGTGATCAGGTCCGCCTGGATCAGAACCTCGACGCCGGACATGGTGCGCATGCGGGCCACGACGAAATCCTCGGCGTCGACCGTGCACATCTCGCCCTGGATCATGCGCTGTGGACGCAGCAGCTTCGAGGACAGCAGTTCCGTTTCCACGGGCTCGCCGAAATACCAGATCGCGAGGTCGAGCATGTGGACCAGCATCTCGTTGATCGCGCCGCCGCCCGAGGCCTGCATGTGTTTCCAGGGCTGGCGGGAGCCGCGCCCGCCGATGCGGAACACGGCCGCCGCGACGCGGCCGAGCGCCGCCGACTCCCCGGTTTTACGTGCGCCGGCCAGCGCCTTCGCCGCCGCCTCGAACGCCGGCGCATAGCGGTAGATGAACCCCACCATGCCGATGCGGCCGGCCGTCGCCGTTTCGGAGTGCAGCGCCTTGGCTTCCGCCAGGTTCCCGCAGAGCGGCTTTTCGACCAGATAGTCCTTGCCTGCCGCGATCGCCTGACGGATCAGCGGCGCATGCGCCGGCGTCGGCACGCAGAGCACGACGCCCTGGACGCCCGGGTCGGCCAGAACCGCCTCGACATTCGGCGCCGCCGCGACGCCCGGCATGGCGGCCGCCAGTTTGTCCGCGGCCCCCTGGGCAATGTCGGCGGCCACGATCTCGATGTCGGGCGCCGCCGCCTGCAGGCCTTCGATGTGCTTGGGCGCCTGCTGGCCGCAGCCGATGACGCCGATACGCATGGGCGTCGTCATCCCGCCGCGCCGCCTTTCGTTTCCGCCGCAAGCACGCGGGCCCAGGCTTTCGCCATATTTCGCTCCTTCAAATGATCCGGCAGGGGACGGATTTCGGCCGGCGCGCCGATCGCCAGGCTGTCCGGCGGCACATCGCGCGTCACGATCGCGCCGGCGGCGACAAAGGCGTCCCGGCCGATGACGACCCCCGGCGTCAGGGTAACGCCGCCGCCGATGGTGACGCCGTCTTCCAGCGTCGCGCCTTCCGGCCGGTAGGCGTCCCTGAGCTTTAATGGATAGCGGTCGTTGGTGATCGTGACGCCCGGACCAATGAAGACGAAAGAGCCGATTTTCACGTGGGTTGGGATATAAACATGAGTCTCGATCTTAACGAAATCGCCGATCTCGACCTGGCCGTCGATCACGCTCTGCGTACCCAGAAGGACATGACGGCCGACGGTCGTGTTCTCCCGCAGCAGCACCTGGTGGCCGGTCTGGAAATCATCGCCGATCCGGACGTCGCCGTAGATGATCGCGCCCGTGCGAATGCGCGCCCGGGCGCCGATGATCGCGGGTCCCGCATCCGGCTTGTAGCGAAGGCCGACGAGCGCGCCCGGCTGCACCTCGCAGTCCGGGCCGAGTTCGGCGATACAGTCATGCGTCATGTTCGATGGCGTCCTGGGGCTATTCCGACGCGACCGCGGCGCGCTGTCCGGCCGCAGATTCGACGGCTCGCGCTTCGGGCGACGCGGCCAGGCGATCGGCGTCGGCGACCGCGCCGCGCGCCTTCGCCAACGTCGCCCGCGCCGCTTCGATATCGCCGAGGCGCGTCAACGCCCCGATCAGGCCGATCCAGGCCTCGGCGTCGTCGGCCGTCAGTTCCGTCACCGCGCGCCAGCGCGTCGCGGCGGCGGCGTCGACGCCCCGGGCCTCCGCGATCCGCGCGGCCTCGGTCCAAAGTTCGGCGTGCTGGGGAAATTCCCGGATCGCCGCGCTGACGAACAGTTCGGCCTCCGCCGTGCGCTCCAGGCCACGCAACGCGCGCGCCGCGCCACGGGCGGCCTCGCCGTCCACGCTGTCGAAGCGGCCGATGGCGGTCCAGGCGTCCAGCGCGGCGTCCCAATCCTCGGCGGCGCTCGCCGCGGCGGCGAGAATGCGGGCGAGCGGCACGTCGTCCACGTGCTTCGCCATGCCCTTCTCGGCGAACGGCAGCGCGCCTTCGACGTCGCCGCTCGCCGCCAGCAGCAGGGCGGCTTCGCGATTGGCGTCGGCGTCTTCCGGATCGGCCTCGGCCGCCGCCCGCCAGCGTTCCAACAATTCGTCGGTACTGCCGGATGCGCTTGCGATCTCCGCGCCGACGCGCAAGAGCGCCGCATCGTCCATGCCGCGGTCCAGCCCCTGCTGGAACAGCGTCTCCGCCGCCTCATGGTCGCCGACGTCCAGTTGCTTGCGGACGTGGACGGCCCACCAGGCCCCGTCGGCCGGCCCCAGGACATCGAGCACATCCGCCACGTCCTTGTCGTCCGACTCGTCGATGGCGTCGAGGATTTCCCGCGCGAGAGCAAGCGCCCCCGCTTCGTTGGGCGCATCGACCATGAACGCCTGCAGCGCCGCGACCGCCTCGTCATAGCGTTCGAGGCGAAGCTGCGCGCGTATGGCCTTCAATCGGTTCGAATAGGCGGCGGGATCCAGGTCCGCGGCCGCGTTCCAGAGCGCCGCCGCCTCCGCATCCGCGTCGTCCGCCTCGGCGGCGGCCGCCCCGGCTTCGGCGAGGCGCGCATCCTCGGGCCAGCGGTCGGCGAAACGATGATGCAGCGTGCGCGCTTCCTTGGCCCGGCCGCCCTTCAACAGCACCTGCAGATAGGCGGACGCCGCGTCGGCGCTCATTTCGTCAGCCGCGAACGCGCGCGCCCAGTAGTCGGCGGCGGCGTCCCAGTCGTCCCGCGCCGTCGCGATCCTGGCCGCAAGGCGCAGCGTCGCGGGATCGTCCGAGGCGATTTCAAGCGACCGCTCCAGATGTCCGAGCGCCTCGGCGTGGCGGCCCAGGCGAAACAGGACGCGGGCGGCGGCGTTCAGGGCCGGATAGTAGTCCGGGAATTCCTCGATCAGCTTCTGCCAGAGCTGCAGACCCTTTTCGGTCGAGCCCGCGTCGGACGCGCGCATACGAAGGAACCGGACGCGCTCGACCGTGTCCTCGTCGTCATAGTTCGCGAGCGGATTGTGCCGGAGCGGCGGGAGCACCTGCGCCGGCAGGCGGTCGGCCGCCGATGGCCGGGGTTCGGACTCTTCCTCCAGCGCTTCGGGCGCCCCTTCCGGCGTGGGTTCGTCTGATGCCGGGCCCGCCACGCTGGGCTCCGGCGCGGCTTCTCCGCCGCGCTGCTCGGCCAGACGCGCGGCTGCCGCGGCCGCGGCGGCCCGGTATCGCCTGAGCAGCGCGAACGCCATCGCCAGGCCAGCCGGCGCGAACAGCAGAACCGCGGCCAGATCGCCGAGATACGGATTGCCGCGGATCAGGAATATGCCGCCGGCCGCGACGACCAGTCCAAGCGCCGCGACGGCAATCGCAATCCGGCTGATGCCGGCCGCGGCCATCGCGATCGCCAGCCAGGAGATGCTGAGGAGCGCCATCGCCAGGTCGGTTCGCTGAAATGCGATCGACGCATGCAGGCCGCGATCGGCCTCCGTCGGCGCAAGCATCGCGGCGGCGCTGATCACGATCAGCGCGAAGGCGATTCCAATGGCGAGACGCAGCTCGGCCTCCTATGGGTCCGGTCCCAGGGGCGCGACGGGTTGCCCAGTGCAAATCCGCGCGCGGGGCTACATAACGTGATAGTTAGAGCGTGACAAAGCCTGGATGCGCAGCGCGCCGCCCTGAACGGGCCGACAGGAGGATGACCCCGCCCATGCGCCGAAACGATTACGAAGCCTTCTTCCAGGACGGCATCGCCGCGCTTAAGACGGAAGGCCGCTACCGGGTGTTCGCGGCGCTGGAGCGTCAGACCGGGCGGCACCCGCGGGCCGTCTGGCACCGGCCGGACGGCGGGACACGCGAAATCGTCAACTGGTGCTCGAACGACTACCTCGGCATGAGCCAGCATCCGGCCGTGCTGGACGCCGCGAAGGCGGCGCTGGAATCCGAGGGCGCCGGCGCCGGCGGGACCCGCAACATCGCCGGCTGCAATCACTTCCATGTGGAGCTTGAGGCCGAACTGGCCGACCTGCACGGCAAGGAAGCCGCCCTGCTGCTGACGTCCGGCTATGTGGC
>DAINCG010000088.1:0-776 GCA_036732525.1 Pseudomonadota bacterium
CAAGATCGAAAGCGCGCCGCGGGACGGCGGGGCCTGGACGGTCGCGCTGACCGGCCAGCCGGAACTCTCCGCGATCGATGTCGATGCGCCGGCCGATCCCTCCTCCGCCGCTTTCCCGATGGCGGCCGCCCTGATCACGCCGGGGTCCGACATCGTGCTTGAGCATGTCGGCCTGAATCCGACGCGGGCGGGTCTGATCGAGACCTTCCGGGAGATGGGCGGCGACATCGAATTCTTGAATCCGCGCGACGCCGGCGGCGAGCCCGTCGCCGACCTGCGCGTCCGCGCGTCCGAACTCAAGGGCGTCGACGTGCCGCCGGAGCGCGCGGCCAGCATGATCGACGAATATCCGGTCCTGGCGGTCGCCGCCGCCGCCGCCGCGGGCCGGACGCGGATGACCGGCATCGGCGAACTGCGCGTCAAGGAGACCGACCGGATCGCCGCCGTGGCCCGCGGCCTCACGGCGGCGGGCGTCAAGGTCGAGGAGACGGACGATTCCCTGACCGTCACCGGCGGCCGGATTCCGGGCGGCGCGCTTGTCGCGACCGAACTCGACCATCGCATCGCCATGTCTTTCCTGGTGCTTGGCCTCGCCGCGGAGCAGCCGGTGACGGTGGACGACGCCGGTCCGATCGCGACCTCCTTCCCGAATTTCGGGGAGCTGATGGCGGCGCTCGGCGTCCGGTTCGAGCGTCCCGAAGCGCGCCCCGGGACATGATTGTCGCGATCGACGGGCCAGCGGCGTCCGGCAAGGGCACGCTGGCGCGCCGGCTGGC
>DAINCG010000088.1:834-3742 GCA_036732525.1 Pseudomonadota bacterium
ACCCCGCCGACCCGGCGGCGGCGACGGCGGCCGCCGAGGCGCTGACGGCGGCGGACCTGCAACGCGACGGCCTGCGCGACGAGGCGGCCGCGGCGGCGGCCTCGAAGGTCGCAGCGGTTCCCGGCGTGCGGGCGGCGTTACTGGACTTCCAGCGCCGCGTCGCCGGCACGCCGCCGGGAGCCGTGCTGGACGGCCGGGACATCGGCACCGTGGTCTGTCCCGACGCCGACGCGAAGCTCTATCTGCTTGCATCCGCTGAGGTTCGGGCGCAGCGGCGCGCGGAAGAGTTGCGGGCGCGCGGCGAAGACGCTATATACGCGGCCGTTCTCCGCGAGCTTAAGGCGCGCGATGAGCGGGACAGCGGCCGGGATATCGCGCCGCTGCAGCCAGCGCCGGACGCGATCCAGCTGGATACGGACGATCTGAACGCGGACCAGGTGTTCGCAGTCGCCGTGGCAGCCATCGACCGCAAGGTCGGGAACGAGAACCGCCGCTGACCGGGCCTGACGCCATGCCTTTCCGGCGGGCGTTCCGGGGCGCTTCAGGAGGGCGCCGAGGCCTGCATCCCGTCGTCGGCGCCGACGAAGAGCCGCGCAGGGACGCTACATTCACCTCAACCCGCCCCAGGCAGGGCCGGCGACGCCGGCTGAGCCTGCCTCAGGCATACATGCAATCGGACGGCGCCGCCGTCCGAGGAGACGACAGACCCGATGGCCGAAACCGCCAGCTTGACCGAGACCGGAGGCGAAGACTTCGCCAGCATGCTCGAAGAATCCCTGACCGAGATGTCGGGCTTCGAGGGCACAGTACAGAAGGGCGTCGTGATCGCCGTCGAAAACGACAGCGCGTTGATCGACGTCGGACTGAAGGCCGAAGGCCGCGTGCCGCTGAAGGAGTTCGCAGCGCCGGGCCGCCCGGCCGAGCTCAAGGTCGGCGACATCGTCGACGTCTATGTGGAGCGCCTCGAGGACCGCAACGGCGAGGCCGTGCTGTCTCGCGACAAGGCCCGCCGCGAGGAAGCCTGGCAGAACCTCGAAGACGCGTTCAAGGAGAACGAGCGCGTCAAGGGCGTCATCTTCGGCCGGGTCAAGGGCGGCTTCACCGTCGACCTCTCCGGCGCCGTGGCGTTCCTGCCCGGCAGCCAGGTCGACATCCGCCCCGTGCGCGACATCGGCCCGCTGATGGGCACGCCGCAGCCGTTCCAGATCCTGAAGATGGACCGTGCGCGCGGCAACATCGTCGTCTCGCGCCGCGCCGTGCTCGAGGAGAGCCGCGCCGAGGCCCGCAGCGAGCTGATCGCCAATCTGGCGGAAGGCCAGGTGCTGCAGGGCGTCGTCAAGAACATCACCGATTATGGCGCGTTCATCGACCTCGGCGGCGTCGACGGCCTGCTGCACGTCACCGAGATCGCGTGGCGCCGGGTCAACCACCCGTCGGACGCGCTGCAGATCGGCCAGAGCGTCACCGTGCAGGTCATCCGCTTCAATCCGGAGACCCAGCGCATCAGCCTCGGCATGAAGCAGCTCCAGGCCGATCCGTGGGAAGGCGTGCAGGCGAAGTACCCGCCGGGCGCCCAGTATTCCGGCCGTGTCACCAACATCACCGACTACGGCGCCTTCGTGGAGCTGGAGCCGGGCGTCGAGGGTCTGGTGCATGTCTCCGAGATGAGCTGGACCAAGAAGAACGTCCATCCCGGCAAGATCGTCTCCACCAGCCAGGAAGTCGAAGTTCGCGTGCTGGACGTCGATCCGGAAAAACGCCGCATCAGCCTCGGCATCAAGCAGACCCAGCGCAATCCGTGGGAGGTCTTCCTGGAGAGCCACCCGATTGGCAGCGAGGTCGAGGGCGAGGTGCGCAACATCACCGAGTTCGGCCTGTTCCTCGGCCTGCCCGGCGAGATCGACGGCATGGTCCACCTGTCCGACCTGGATTGGGACCGCTCGGGCGACGATGCGATCAAGGACTACGATCGCGGCCAGATCGTCCAGGCGAAGGTGCTGGACGTCGATCCGGAGAAGGAGCGCATCAGCCTCGGCGTCAAGCAGCTGGCTGAGGATCCGTTCGAAGCGGCCGTCGGCGACGGCGAAAGCATGCGCCGCGGCGCCGTAGTGACCGGCACGGTCACCAAGGTCCACGACGGCGGGCTGGAGCTGGACCTCAGCGGCGATCTGACCGGCGTGATCCGCCGTTCGGATCTGGCGCGGCAGCGCAGCGACCAGCGGCCGGAGCGGTTCGCGGTCGGCGAGCGGGTCGACGCCATGGTCATGCAGATCGACCGGAACAACCGTCGCATCACGCTTTCAATCAAGGCGAACGAAATCGCCGAGGAGAAGGAAGCGATGGCGCAGTACGGTTCGTCCGACTCGGGCGCGAGCCTGGGCGACATCCTGGGCGCGGCGCTCCGCAACCGGCAGCAGGACGACGGCGGCGCCAACTAGGCGCCGCCCCGCCACCGCGTCGAGGGGGACGGCGCAATCATGGCCATGCCGCCTGAAGCGGTCGTCGAACGCCGCCGCCTGACCCGTCGCGTCGTGTTTTGGCGGAGCGCCGCGGCGCTCGCGGCGGCGGTCGCCATCATCGCGATCGCAGACGCCGCGGGCCTCGGCGACCTGCTGGGCGGCGGCGGCGATCGCGTCGCGACGCTCGACGTCCAGGGCGTCATCGTCAGCGACGAAGAACGTCGCGAGGCGCTGACCGCGGCCCGGGACGACGACGGCGTCAAGGCGCTGGTCGTGCGGATCGACAGCCCAGGCGGCACCTTCGTCGGCAGCGACGACCTGCATCAAACGCTCCGGGAGGTCGCGGCGAAGAAGCCCGTCGTCGCGGTCATCAACGACGTCGCGGCGTCCGGCGGCTATATGACGGCCATCGCCGCCGACCGCGTCTTCGCCCGCCGCGGCTCGATCAC
>DAINCG010000088.1:3762-6609 GCA_036732525.1 Pseudomonadota bacterium
GGCGTCATCTTCCAGTCGCCCCGGGTCAGCCGGCTGATGGAATCCGTCGGCGTCGACATGGACGTCTGGCGGAGCGGCGAGCTAAAGGCGCGACCTTCGCCGTTCGAGGAGACCCCCGAGGCCGCGCGCGCGCAGGCGCAGGAGATGGTCGACCGCCTGTTCGGCATGTTCCTCGACATGGTTCAGGCGCGGCGGGAGCTTTCGGCCGACGCGCGGCGGGAAATCGCCGACGGCCGCGTCGTGACCGGCGATCGGGCCCTGGAGCTCGGTCTGATCGACGCGCTCGGCGACGAAAAGACCGCCCGCGACTGGCTCGAAGCGGAAAAGGGCGTCGACGCGGACCTGCCGTCCGATGACATTACGCCGCCGCCCCGCATCGAACGCGGCGGCATCCTGGGCGGCGCGATCGCGTTGATCTTCGGGGCGGGCCCCGGCGGCGCGAACGTCGGCCTGTCGGGTCTTTCCGGACTGCTGGCGCTGTGGCGCCCATTGGCGCCGGCCGGCGCCTTGAAGTAGGATGTGCGCCGTCCTCGAGCGAGGAGGCCCCGGATGACACGTTCACAGCTGATCGCCCAGCTCGTGGAGCGCAACCCCCACCTGATGACCCGCGACGCCGAACGCGTCGTCGCAACCGTATTTGACGAGATCGCGGATGCGCTCGCGCGCGGCGACAGGGTCGAGCTTAGGGGTTTCGGCGCATTTTCGGTCAAACGTCGCGATGCGCGACAGGGCCGCAACCCCCGTACAGGCGAGACCGTCGAGGTCGGCGTGAAGAACGCGCCCTATTTCAAGACGGGCAAGGAGTTGCGCGATCGCCTGAACGGCGAGTAAGTAGGACGGGTCCGTCGTCGGCGTCCCGTCCGGCGCCCGCAGCTTGAGGATTGCCACATGCGTGCGATCGCCCTGTTCGTCCTACTGATCTTGCTGGTCGCGGCCGTGTTCTTCTCGATGGCGAATCGCGGCATGACGAGCATCGGTTTCTGGCCGCTCGACATCCGCTTCGACATGCCGCTGTTCCTGCCGATCCTGGGCGCGCTGGTCGTCGGTTTCGTGGCCGGTTGGATCGGGTGCTGGAACAAGGCCGGACAAGTCCGCCGGCAGCTCCGCCAGTCGATGCGGGACAACCGCGACGCCGCGATCGAGATCGACCGGCTGAAGGAAGAGGTGAAGCGCGCGCAGTCGAGCGGCGGCGCGGCGCCGCCGCAGATTGCGGCCTGACATGGCGTAGGCCGACCGCGCAATTTGCAATCGCGCCGGTTTGCGTTAGATCACGCAGCCAATTTCCTTGGGCGTCAGGTACGATCGCCCGCCAAACGAACGCCGCGCTGCAGCACGCCACGACGGGCCGGCTGGATGCCTGGACGACCCGTGACTGGACGCGCATGCGCGAGCCGAAGAACCGGATTCCGCGGATGAGTTGGCGTCAACGCGCGCTTTATGACGATGCGTTCGGGCGGCTGTTCGACCGGTGGTTCGGCGTCGGCGTCGGTGCGGGCCTGCTGCTCTGGGGGCTGTTTCCGGCGCTTGCGGCCCCCGGCGCGCCGATCATGCAGACACTGGTCCTGGTCGTGCTCGGCGCGTCGATCCTGCTCGCGGCTTGGCGTGCGCCGATCCTGGTTTCGCCGGCGAGCTTGCTGTTCCTGTCGATCGTCGGCCTCGTGCGCCGGCTGTTTCCGCCCTATGGCCGCCGTCGGCCGGAGGCCGATTCGCCGAACGAAGGCCACGACCGTTGAGCCACGTCGCCGTCAAGATCTGCGGGGTTCGCACGGACGACGCGCTGGCGGCGGCGCTTGAGGGCGGCGCGGCCTATGTCGGCTTCGTCTTCTACCCGCCCTCGCCGCGCGCCATCGCGCCGAAGGCGGCGGCGGCGCTCGCGACGCGGGCGGCAGGTCGGGCGCGGCGGGTCGGCCTGCTCGTCGATGCGTCGGACGACGAGATCGCTGCGGTCCTGGCCGATGCCGAACTCGACATGCTGCAGTTGCACGGCCACGAGACGCCGGAGCGTGTCCGCGAGGCGCGCGCGCGCTTCGGCCTGCCCGTCATCAAGGCCGTCCCCGTCGCCGGGCCGGACGACATCGCCCGGGCTGCGGCCTTCCGCGGCGTCGCGGATATGCTGCTGTTTGACGCGAAGCCGCCGGACCGGGCGGATGCGTTGCCGGGCGGTAACGCCGCCGCGTTCGACTGGCGCCTGCTGGCCGATGCGCCGCCGGATGGCGACTGGATGCTGTCCGGCGGCCTGACGCCGCAGAACGTCGGCCAGGCGATCGCGACGGCGCGGCCGCCGGCGGTCGACGTCTCATCCGGCGTCGAGGTCCGGCGCGGCGAGAAGGACCCGGCCCTGATCCGCCAGTTCCTCGCGGCGGCGGCGGCCGGCGGCTGACGGATCGGTTGGAAATCCCGCCGCGCGCGTCTATTGTCCGGCGCACTCCGCCAACGCCGCGACGAAAGTCCAAAGACCGCCCATGAGCCCCGATGGCGTAAACTCCTACCGCGCCGGCCCCGACCCGCAAGGCCGGTTCGGCCTGTTCGGCGGCCGCTATGTCGCCGAAACCCTGATGCCCCTGATTCTGGAGGTGGAGAAGGCCTATCACGCCGCCCGCCAGGACCCGGAGTTTCAGCGTGAGATGGACTACTATCTCAAGCATTATGTCGGCCGGCCGAGCCCGCTCTACTTCGCGGAGCGGCTGACCCGGCACATCGGCGGCGCGAAGATCTACTTCAAGCGCGACGAGCTGAACCACACCGGCAGCCACAAGGCGAACAACGTTCTGGGCCAGGTGCTGCTGGCGAAGCGCATGGGCAAGACCCGCATCATCGCCGAAACGGGCGCCGGCCAGCATGGCGTCG
>DAINCG010000088.1:6630-7990 GCA_036732525.1 Pseudomonadota bacterium
CACCGCCACATTCTGCGCGCTGTTCGATATTCCCTGCGTCGTCTTCATGGGCGCGGCCGACGTCGCGCGCCAGGCGCCCAATGTCGGCCGGATGAAGCTGCTGGGCGCGGAGGTGCGCTCCGTCACGTCCGGCTCGCAGACCCTCAAGGACGCGATGAATGAGGGCCTGCGCGACTGGGTCGCCAATGTCGAAGACACCTATTACGTGATCGGCACGGCCGCCGGCCCGCACCCCTATCCGGAGATGGTGCGCGACTTCCAGTCGATCATCGGCCGCGAAACGCGCGAGCAGATGATGGAAGCAGAGCGCCGCCTGCCGGACGCGCTCGTCGCCTGCATCGGCGGCGGCTCCAACGCGATCGGCCTGTTCCATCCGTTCCTGGACGATCGCGAGGTCGCGATGTACGGCGTCGAGGCTGCCGGCCGCGGCATCGAGACGGGCGAACACGCGGCCGCGATCGGCGGCGGCGAGCCCGGCGTGCTGCACGGCAATCGCACATATCTGCTGCAGGACGAGAACGGCCAGATCACGGAAGCGCATTCGATCTCCGCAGGCCTCGACTATCCGGGAATCGGACCGGAGCATGCCTGGCTCGCGGACCAGGGCCGCGTCGAATACGTCAACGCGACCGACGACGAGGCGCTGGCGGCGTTCCAGACCTGCGCCCGCCTCGAAGGCATCATCCCGGCGCTGGAGCCGGCGCACGCGCTCGCCTTCGTGCTGCGCTGGGCGGGCGGGCTCGATCCGGAGAAGATCGTCGTCATGAACATGTGCGGCCGGGGCGACAAGGATGTGCCCGCCGTGCTCGAGCGGCTGGGCATGACGAGATGAGCCGCCTTGAGACGCGCTTCAAGGAACTGAAGGCCGCCGGCCGTGGCGGCTTCGTCCCCTTCGTCACCGCCTTCGACCCGGACCCCGACACCTTCCAGCGCCTGCTGGCCGGTCTGCCCGGCGCCGGCGCGGACGTCATCGAGATCGGCGTGCCGTTCACCGATCCCGCCGCCGACGGACCGTCGATCCAGGCGAGCGGGCAGCGCGCCTTAAAGGCCGGCGCCTCGCTCAAGCGCACGCTGGCCGCCGTCAGGACGTTCCGGGAGACCGACGGGACGACGCCGATCGTCCTGATGGGCTACTTCAACCCAATCTACCGCATGGGGTGCGAGGCGTTCGCGGCGGCGGCGAAGGAGGCCGGCGTCGACGGGCTGATCACCGTCGACCTGCCGCCCGAGGAGGAGGACGAATTGCGCCTGCCGATCCAGGCGGCGGGCATCGACATCGTTCGCCTGGTCGCGCCGACGACGGACGACGCCAGGCTCGCGAAGGTGCTGCATCACGCATCCGGCTTCATCTACTACGTCT
>DAINCG010000088.1:8046-13490 GCA_036732525.1 Pseudomonadota bacterium
CAAGGCGACCGATCTGCCGGTCGCGGTCGGTTTCGGCATCCGCACGCCTGAACTCGCCGCCGCGATCAGCCAGACGGTGGACGCGGCCGTCGTCGGGTCGGCGATCGTCGAACGGGTCGCCGCCAATCTGGACGCCGAGGGCAAGGCCTTGCCGGGCCTCGTCGAGGACGTGTTGCAGCTGGTGCGCGAACTTTCCGGCGGGGTCAGGAGCCAGGCCGCATGAGCTGGCTCGACAACTATGTCCGCCCCCGCATCCAGCAGCTCGTCCGCCGGTCTCCGACGCCGAGCGACCTGTGGCGGCAGTGCCCGGCCTGCGCCCAGATGCTGTTCCACAAGGACCTCGAAGCGGCCCGCATGGTGTGCCCCAACTGCGGCCACCACATGCGCATCGGCGCGGAAGCGCGCTTCGAGCTGCTGCTCGACGACGGCTCCCGCGCCGACCTGACGCTGCCGGAGACGCCGGTCGACCCGCTGAAGTTCCGCGACCGCAAGCGTTATACGGAGCGGCTTCGGGAGGCGCACCAGAAGAACGGCGCCGGCGACGCCCTGAAGGCCGCCGCCGGCACGATCGACGGCGTCCCGGCCGTCGTCGCCGTCCTGGATTTCGATTTCATGGGCGGTTCGATGGGCGCCGCCGTCGGCGCCGGCTTCGTCGCCGCGGTCCGGGCGGCGGTCGAACGGAAGGCCGGCTTCATCGCCGTTACGGCGTCCGGCGGCGCGCGCATGCAGGAAGGCATTCTCTCCCTGATGCAAATGCCGCGCACGGTCGCGGCGCTCGGGCTGTTGAAGGACGCGGGGCTGCCCTACATCGTCGTGCTGACCGATCCGACCACCGGCGGCGTTTCGGCGTCCTTCGCCATGCTGGGCGACATCGCCATCGCCGAGCCGGGCGCGGGCATCGGCTTCGCCGGCCAGCGCGTCATCAAGGAGACGATCGGCCAGACGCTGCCGGAAGGCTTCCAGCGCGCCGAATATCTGCACGACCATGGCATGATCGACATCGTCGCGCCGCGGGACCGGCTGAAGGCGACGCTCGGTCAGGCGCTCGGCCTGCTGATGCGGCCGATGGTCGAAGCGCCCGCGGAAGCGCCGGCCGTCGAACCGGAAGATGCGCCGGAACCTGAAGCCGGCGAGGACGAGGCCGAAGCGGCCGCGGCGGCCGAACCGGCGCCCGACGCCGATGATGGCGCGGCCGAATCGGAAACATCGAGACCCTGATGCTCGACAACAGCGTCGCCGGCTCCGGCGTCGTCGAACGCCTGACAGCGCTTCACCCGAAGCTGATCGACCTTTCGACCGACCGGATCGAGCGCCTGCTCGCCGCCGCCGGCGACCCGCATCTGGCGCTGTCCAACGTCATCCATGTCGCCGGCACCAACGGCAAGGGATCGACCGTCGCCTTCGTGCGCGCGGGCCTGGAGGCGGCGGGGCTCAGGGCGAACGTCTACACATCGCCGCATCTCGTGCGGTTCGGCGAACGCATCCGCCTGTCCGGCGCCTTCGTTTCCGAAGCGCGGCTGCTCGACGCGCTGGAGCGGCTGGAGCGTCTCAATGCCGGACGGCCGATCACGTTTTTCGAGATTCTGACCGCCGCCGCCTTCCTGCTGTTCGCCGAACAGCCCGCCGACGCGACACTGGTCGAGGTCGGCCTTGGCGGGCGATACGACGCGACCAACGTGTTCCCCGCGCCAGCGGTCGCGGCGATCGCGCCGGTCTAGATCGACCATGTCGATTTCCTCGGCAACGACCTCGCCAGGATCGCTTGGGAAAAGGCAGGGATCGTCAAGGCCGGACGGCCGGTCGTCTCGGCCCTGCAGAGTCCCGTCGCCGAGGAGATCATCCTCAAGGAGGCGACCGCCGTCGGCGCGCCGCTGGCGCTCGGCGGGCGCGATTGGAGCGCCGAGGCGGCGGCCGGCGGCTTCCGGTTTGCGGATGGGCGCGCACGCTACGACCTGCCGCCGCCCAATCTTGCGGGACGGTGGCAGATCGGCAATGCGGGTCTGGCGCTGGCCACGTTGAACCGCCTGCCCGGATTCACGCTGACCCCCGACATTGCGGCCGCCGCCGTGACGGGCGCCGACTGGCCGGGCCGATTGCAGCGGCTGACGCGCGGCCCGTTCGCCGAGGCGCTGGGTCCGCGCGCCCTCTGGCTCGACGGCGGCCACAACCCGGCCGCCGGGTCGGCGCTCGCGGAAACGCTGAAGGACTGGCCGGCGCGGCCGCACGTCATCGTCGGGATGCTCGGCACAAAGGACGCGGCAGGATACCTGACCGCGCTCGGAGCCGCCGCGGCGAGCCTGCACACGATCGCCGTTCCGGGCGCGCCTTCGACGCTCGAGGCCGAAGCCCTCGCGGCGACGGCGCGATCATGCGGTCTCGACGCGACGGCCCACGCCAGCCTCGATGCCGCTGTCGCCGCTGTCGGCGCCCATGCCGACGCGGCGCCGATCCTGATCGCGGGCTCGCTCTATCTTGCCGGCGCGGTGCTCGCGGACCACGGCTGAGCGGACTCCGTAAAGAGCAATGCGCCGCCAAAGGTCGGCCGCGCCAGCAACCCCGCCGGCATGTCGGTGAACGCGACGCCAGCCGCCTCGAAGAACACCTGCGTCGCCGCAAGATCGGCGACGCGTAGCGCGACGCAGGCGCCGAACGGTCGGGTCGCCGGCGCGTCCGAGAGCCCGAAGGCGGCGCCGTCCTTCGCGAAGACGAGGACGCCGCGCTCCAGGTCGACCACGCCGACGTCCGGCCCGATCCGACGGGCCGGCTTTCGGACGAACCGGCTGTAGCGGTCGAGCGCTTCGTCGACGTCGTCCACCAGCCAAAGGGCGCCGGTCAGCGCTTCGACGCCATTGGGCTGCGCCGTCCCGCCCGGCTGCCAGACCAGGTCCGGCGTGCCGTGGCCGCACCACTGAATGCGGCCTTCCGGCATGGCGTCAGGGGGCACGCGGAGGACGCTGAACCGGCTTTCGCGCACGCCATTGGCCGTCACGGCGTCGCGGCGCATATCGACCGGGTCGAGCGGCCGGAAACCTTCCGCCGCGAGCCTGGGCGCCTCCGCCGGCACGTCGGCCGACGCGAACGCCAACAGATGCAGCCCCTCGTAGCGCGCGAGTTGGGCCGCATGCTGGCGGGCGAGCGGCGTGTCACCGCGCGCGCCCAGGAATTCGAGATACCCGAGCGCCGGCGTCGCCAGACGGTTGACCGTGCCGGACGGCAGCTGACTGCCGTCCGCCTGGCGATTCATATGCACGTTCTCCGGCGAGACCCGGAAACCGAGCCGCTCCAGTTCCGCGGCCGCCGCGTCGAGGTCGCCGACGAACCAGCCGACATGGTCGAGGAAGACCTCGTCGCCCTTGGGCTGTTGGCGTTCGACCCAGGCCATGCGCCGATGCGCTCCTATTCGCCCGTGAATTTCGGCCGGCGCTTCTCGACGAAGGATGCGACCCCCTCCGCGAAGTCCTTGCCGCCGCGCAGGCGGCCATAGGCCTGGCCCTCGATTTCCATGGCCTGCTCCAGGGGCGAATTCACGCTGTGGTTCAGGACGTTCTTCAGCGTGCGCTGGGCGAGCGGCGAGAACTGGGTCAGCTCCTTGACGAGGCTCGCCGTCGCCTCTTCCAGCTTGTCGTCCGGAACGCATTCGGCCGCGATGCCCCAGGCCTCCGCCTGCTTGCCGGGAATGCGCAGCGAGCGGAGCGAGACGTTCTTTGCACGGCTGACGCCGATCATCTTCTCCAGCCGGGCGGAGCCGCCGGAGCCCGGAATCATGCCGATGCGCATTTCCGGCAGCGCCATTTCCGCCGTCTCGCTGACGATGCGGAAGTCGCAGGCGAGCGACAGCTCGAAGCCGACGCCGAAGCAATAGCCCCGGATCTGCGCGATCACCG
Source organism: Pseudomonadota bacterium (assembly GCA_036732525.1). Taxonomy (GTDB): domain Bacteria; phylum Pseudomonadota; class Alphaproteobacteria; order Bin95; family Bin95; genus VMCJ01. The sequence continues at coordinate 11,931 of DAINCG010000088.1, forward strand.
GCTTGGAGCAGCGTTCCGGCGCGGCGATGTATTTGTGCAGCTGCGACACGGTCTCCTGGCTCGCTTCCATGAAGCCCGGAATGTGGCCGCCCGACGAGAAGTGCTTGCCTTCCGAACGGATCACGATGACCCGTACCCGGTCGTCATGGTCGAGTTCGTCGATGACCGCCGAAATCTGCGGGCGCTGGTTCATGCGCACGATGTTGAAGGGCGGCCGGTCCAGGATGAGGTCGGCGCGGGCGTTCTCAGCGTCAACCTCGACGCGGAAGCCGTCCAGCTCCTTCAGGAGTTCCGTGCGGTATGTCGTGAAGCTGGTGCTCATGTGTCTTCCTCTTGATAGTCGCCGGACTGGAGCAGCCGGCGCAGGATCTTGCCCACGGGCGATTTCGGGATTTCCGCTACGAAGACGTAGCGCCGCGGCCGCTTGAAATTGGCGAGGCCGGAGGTCTTGCAATGGGCGTCGAGCGCCGTCGCGTCGATCGGGGCCGCCCGCTTGACGAAGGCGGCGACGATCTGGCCCCAGCGCTCATCCTTGACGCCGGCGACCGCGACTTCGGCGACGGCGGGGTGCAGCGAGAGCGCGCTTTCGATCTCGACGGGCGAGACGTTCTCGCCGCCAGTGATGATCATGTCGTCGACCCGGCCCGTGACGAACAGGTCGCCATCGGCGTCGAAGTAACCGGTGTCGCCGGTGAAGTACCAGCCGTCGCGGAGGGCCTTTTCATCCGCGTCGGGCCGGCGCCAGTAGCCCCGGAACGCTTCATCGCCGGAAAGCGTCGCAATGATTTCGCCTTCCTCGCCGGCGTCGGCCAGGTCGTCCGGCGAGCTTCACGACGCGGATGAACTGGTTGATCCCGGCCCGACCGGCCCAGCCCGGTTTCGCCGGCGCATTCGGCTCGATCGTGAAGGTATAGATCTCGGAGGAGCCATAGTGGTTCACGAAGAGGTCAGGCCGGAACGCCCGGTTGAGCCGTTGCAGCAGCCCGTCCGTCATCGAAGCGCCGGCGAATCCCAGCTTCCGGACGGTCGAGACGTCCGTCGTCTTGAAGGCGGGCGCCTCCAACAGGTCGTGATAGAGCGTCGGCACCAGGAAAAGGTTGGTGATCCCTTCCCGCTGGATGACGTCGAGGCAGCGGGCGACGTCGAAGCGCGGCAAGCAGACGATCATGCCGTCGACCAGTGCGGAGGCAAGCAGGGAACGCACGCCCATGGTGTGGTAGTAAGGCATGATGCCGAGCGAGCGCTCGCCCCGCCCGTACATCGACTGCGCGACATGGGCGACGGCGGCGGCGCGTTCCGCCCGGTGATTGCGCGGCACGCCCTTCGGCCGGCCCGTCGTGCCGGAGGTGTAGAGCATGACGGAGCCGGCTTCGACGTCGCCATGGGCGCGCGCCGGCGCGGGTTCGGCGGTCAGCAGGTCGTCGAACTCGGGGCCGGCGGCAATACGTGGAAGCTTCTCGGCGGCGGCGGCGCCCTCGGCCGCGTCGGCGGAGACGTCCTGGTAGAAAAGCGCCTTCGCCGCGGCATTCTCGAGGCAGAAGTTCAATTCGTCCGGCGTCG
>DAINCG010000089.1:0-13362 GCA_036732525.1 Pseudomonadota bacterium
CCGGCGAAGGGCTTGTCCTCGCCGCTCCGGGTCAGCCAGGCCGGTCCGTTGAAGCCGAACGTCGCGACGTTCAAGGCCATCCGCGAGTTCTTGGAGTCCGATTTGACGATGCTCTCACGGATCAATTCGGCGAGGAAGCCGCTCCGGTCGCCGAGAAAAACGGCGGCATAGACATCGTCGCCCGGCATCAGGCCGCGCATCTCAAGCTGCAGCGGCGTCACGCGGATCTCGCCCGCAGCCAGCGGCTGCGCGCCCGGTCCATCCGGCAGGCTGAGGTCGATCGAGAACGCCTGCGCCGCGATCGCCTCAGCAGCGGGCCAGGGATCTTGTTTTGCGGCCGGCTGCGCCATCGCGATTGCAGGGGCGGTCGCAATGACAAGAACCAGAACGAGGAGTCTTGCGATCGTCATCGTACGCTCCTCCTTCAGCCGAAGGTGAGCCGAGCCTACCGCGCCGCCGGATCGCTCGCCAGGGCGGAACCGCTACCGCAACGTCTCCAGCAGCCGGATCAGCAATTGCGTCCGCGGTTTGATCGAAGAGATCAGCATGCGTTCGGCTTCCGTATGCGCGCCGTCGCCGTCGACGCCCAAGCCGTCGAGCGTCGGGATGCCGAGCGCCGCCGTGAAATTGCCGTCGCTGAAGCCGCCCGTCGTCGTGTCCTCCAGCACCATGTCCTGCTCGGCCGCCAGGTCCTGCGCATGCGCGAGCAGGCCGGCGATGGCGTCGGTCTTGGGGTAGGGCGGGCGGTTGAGGCCGCCTTCGATCTCCAGCCGGACCTCCGGGTTGACAGGAACCAGGCTGTCGATGAACGCGCAGGCCGTCGTCGCCGTCGCGTCGTCGGGCACGCGGACGTCGATCTCGAACTCGGAAAAGGCCGGACGGACGTTGGCGCCGGAACCGCCGTTCCAAAGGCCGACATTCGTCGTGACGCCGGTTTCGTAGTCGGTCAGGGCCTCGATCTTCGCGATCTGGCGCGCGGCTTCCAGGATGGCGCTGACGCCGTCCTGATGCCGAACGCCGGCATGGCTCGGCCGGCCGTGCGCCCGCACGACATAGCGCGCACAGCCTTTCCGGGCGGTGACGACCTTGTTGCCGTCGCGCCCCGGCTCCAGCACCAGCACGTATTTGTTGGCGCGGCCCATCTCCTCGATCAGGTCGCGGCTGGTCGGGCTGCCGACTTCCTCGTCGGGGGTGAAGAGATAGGTCACGGGCAGCGGCGTCTCGCGCCCGGCGCGAACGAGTTGGCGGAGGGCCGCGACGCCAAGACAGGCGCCGCCCTTCATGTCGTAGACGCCGGGGCCATAAAGGTAGCCGTCCCGCTCCTCCAACTTTAGCGGGCCCTGGATCGTGCCGTGCGGGTGCACCGTATCCAGGTGGGACATGATCAGAATGCCCGGCCCGTCGCCGCCCCAGGGCGAACGAGCGACGACGCAGTCGCCATAGCCGTCGCGGCCGGGCCGGCGCGTCAGCTTGAAGCCGAGCGCGGCCATCGCGGCTTCGGCGGTGTCGACCACCCGATTGACGGCAACGCCATCCTTCGACGGCGACTCGATGCCGGCCCATTGCTTGATGTCGGCCAGGATCTCGGCCGGATCGATTTCCGGCATGTTGCGCGCGTCGGTCATTGGAACATCTCCGGCCCGACGGTCTCGTAGAGGCGGGCGAGCAGGGCGGCGCGCGGGCGGATCGAGGAGACGTACATGTGCTCTTCAAGCGTATGTGCGCCGTGGCCGTCGACGCCGAGTCCGTCAAGTGTGGGGACGCCCATGGCGGCGGTGAAATTGCCGTCGCTGCCGCCGCCTGTCCGTGGGACGGTATCGAGTTCGAAGCCGATCTCCGTCGCGAGCGATCTGGCGTGCTCGAACAGCGCCGATACCTCTGGCGTCCGCTCCATCGGCGGACGGTTGAGGCCGCCCGTGACTTCCAGGACGACCCCCGGGATTTCGGCGACCATCGCCTTCATGCGGGCGTCGATGTCCGCTGCGGACGCGAGGTCCGCGATGCGGATGTCGACTTCGGCTTCCGCCCGCGCCGGGACGACGTTGACGGCCGTGCCCCCGGCGACGACGCCGATATTGACCGTCAGGCCTTTGGCATAGTCGGTCATCGCTTCGAGGCCGACGGTTTTGGCGGCGATCTCGCGAATGGCGCTTGCGCCATCCTGATGGCGGCTGCCGGAATGGGCCGGCTTGCCTGTGGCGGCGAGCCGGTAACGCGCGGCGCCCTTGCGTTCGGTGACGATGCGGCCGCCGTCGCGCGCGCCTTCGACGACAAGCGCGGCCGCGGCGCGCGGCGCCTCCGCCTCAATCAACGTGCGCCCGGTCGGCGTGCCAGCCTCCTCGTCCGCCATGACGAGTATCGTGACGGGCAGTTTCGGCGTCCGCCCGGCTCGTTTCAGCAGGCGCAGCGCTTCAAGCGTCAGATAGGCGCCGCCCTTCATGTCGTAGACGCCCGGCCCGTAGAGTTTGTCGCCGTCGCGGCGGAAGGGCAGTTCGGCCAACGTGCCGACCGGATGGACGGTGTCCACATGCGTCAGCACGAGAAGACGAGGGCCGTTCGCCTGCGGATCGGTCTCCAGCTTGAGATGGTCGCCGAAGCCGTCCCGGCCCGGCGTGCGCGATACCGACAGCCCGTCTGCGCGCGCTTCATCCGCGATCAGGTCCATCAATCGGTTCACGGCGGCCGCGTCGCGGCTCGGCGTTTCGATCGTCGCCCACCGGCCGATTCCGGCGATTACGGCCTCTTCGTCGAGCAGCGCGGCGATGTCGTTGTCTTCGGCCAATTCAGCTCTCCGGCCTGCGTCCTTGTGGGCGCAAGGATGCCTGCCGCAGCTTGAAAAAGCGAGGCGCATTCACCATTTGCGGATAGCTGGGCCTTGAGGCCAGTCGTCGCGGGCCGCCGCAAGCCGGGGTCGCGAAAGAAAATGTACGCGTTCGCTTGCTAAGGAGGTTCGCGATGGCGCGGCTTTCCGCGTTCAACAGCCCGCACATGCTGGGCTTCGATCACCTGGAGCGTCTTGTCGACAGCGTCGCCAAGGCCTCGGCAGACGGTTATCCCCCCTACAACATCGAGCAGATCGGCGACTACGGGCTACGCATCACGCTCGCGGTCGCGGGTTTCCGCCGCGAAGACCTGGATGTTCAGGTCGAGGACAGTCAGCTCCTCGTGCGCGGGCGCCAGCCGGAAGAGCCGGAAGGTCGGATCTATCTGCACCGCGGCATTGCCGGCCGGCAGTTTCAGCGCAAGTTCGTGCTAGCGGACGGCATTGAGGTGGCGCACGCCGGCCTGGAAAACGGCCTGTTGCACATCGACCTCGTGCGCCCGAAGCCGGAGGCCCGGGTGCGCACAATCCAGATTAACGGTGAATAGGGAGCCGTCGTCATGACTGATTTCAAGAATGCGCGCGCGCCGATCGTGGAAAGCGCGCTGAACATCGACCTCGAAGTGCTTGGCCTGTCCGAGGTCGCCTACCTGCGTCCGGCCGAAGTGGACGGGGTGGCGGGGTATTCGATCCACGCCGCGAATGGCGTGCCGATCGGCTTCGCCCCCGGCGAAGCCGCCGCGATCGCGGCCGTGATTTCCCACGATATGGACGTCGCGCCCGTTCACTGAGCTTGTAGCGGACAAACCGCCGACATAGGGTCCGGCGATCATGCAGCCGGACCCTTACAACTTCTTGCGAACGCTGTTTGATGCAGCCGTCGCGCGCGCCCACCCGAAGGGCGCGCTCGCTGCCGCTTTGCCGGAAGCGCCCGTGTCGGGTCGACTGATCGTCCTGGGCGCGGGGAAGGGCGCCGCCGCGATGGCCGCGGCGCTGGAAGCGGCCTGGAGCCGCCCGATGGAAGGGTTCGTGGTCACGCCCTACGGTCACGGCTGTCCGACAGAACGGATTGAGGTCGTCGAGGCTGCGCACCCGGAACCCGACGACGCCGGCGCCAAGGCGGCCGCGCGGATGCTCAAGATGGCGGAAGCAGCCGGCGCCGACGATACGGTCGTCTTTCTGATTTCGGGCGGCGCGTCTGCCCTGCTGGCGGCGCCCGCGCCCGGCGTCAGTCTGGGGGAGAAGCGCGCCGTCACCTCCTCGCTGCTGAAGTCCGGCGCGACGATCCACCAGATGAACGCCGTCCGGAAGCACCTCTCCATCATCAAGGGCGGACGTCTCGCCGCCGCCGCGCAGCCCGCCCGCGTGCTGACGCTCGCGATTTCCGACGTGCCGGGCGACGACGTCGATGTGATCGGGTCCGGACCGACGGTGCCCGACGCCTCGACGCTCGCAGATGCGCGCCGGGTGATCGCCGACTTCGGCATAACCGCGCCGGCGTCCGTCATGCGACGGCTGGAGGATCCTGCGGCTGAAACGCCGAAGCCCGGCGACGCGGCCTTCGCCAACAGCGAATTCCGTATGGTCGCCACGCCCTATCAGGCGCTTGAAGCCGCGGCGGACGCCAGCCGGGCGGCGGGCGTGGCGGCTGTCATTCTTTCCGATCGGATCGAAGGCGAGGCGCGGGACGTCGCCAAAGTCCTCGGCGCGATCGCCCGTAACGTCGCCGAAAGGCAGACGCCGTTTCAGCCGCCGATCGTGCTGCTTTCCGGCGGCGAGACGACCGTGACAGTCAAGGGCGAAGGACGCGGCGGCCGCAACGGCGAATTCCTGCTGGCGCTTGCGATCGATCTCGACGGTCTCGCCGACGTCTATGCGCTCGCGGCCGACACCGACGGCATCGACGGACGGGAACGCAATGCGGGCGCGATGATCGGACCGGATGTGCTCACGCGCGCGGCAGAATGCGGCATCGATGTGAAGTCACGGCTTGCAGACAACGATTCGCACGGCGTATTCCAGCCGCTTGGCTGTCTGGTCGTCACGGAACCGACGCGAACGAACGTCAATGATTTCCGTGCGATCCTGATCCTGCCTGCCGAAGGTCGAGGGGGACTTCCATGAGGCGACCGATGATTCGCCGCCGCCGCAACACCAAGGTGGTCGCCACCCTGGGGCCGGCGACATCGACCTATGAAATGATCCGGGCGGTGTTCGAAGCGGGCGCCGACGTCTTTCGGTTCAACTTCAGCCATGGCGAGCACGCCGACCACGCCGCGCGGATGGAGATCGTCCGCCAGATCGAGGAGGAGGCGCGTCGGCCGATCGGCGTCATGGCCGACATGCAGGGGCCGAAGCTGCGCGTCGGCAAGTTCAAGGACGGCAAGGCGACGCTCGTGACGGGCGCGTCGTTCCGGCTCGATCTCGACCCTGCGGACGGGGACGAAAACCGCGCGCCGCTGCCGCACAAGGAAATCTTCGCAGCCCTGGAGGAGGGCGCCGACCTGCTGCTCGACGACGGGCGCATCCGCCTCAAGGTCACCAAGGCGGGCGACGGCTACGCGGAAACGGACGTCGTCGCCGGCGGCGTTCTTTCCGACCGCAAGGGCGTCAACCTGCCGGGCGTCGTGCTGCCGCTCTCGCCGTTGACGAAGAAGGATCGGCGGGACCTGGAATTCGCGCTGAAGATCGGCGCGGACTGGATCGCGCTCTCCTTCGTGCAGCGCCCCGACGACCTGGCGGAGGCGCGCAAGCTGATCGCCGGGCGCGCCGGCCTTTTGACGAAGTTCGAGAAGCCTGCGGCGCTTTCCCAGATGGAGGCGCTCGTCGAACTGTCGGACGCCGTCATGGTGGCCCGCGGCGATCTTGGCGTTGAAACGCCGCCGGAAGACGTGCCGCTCGCCCAAAAGCGCCTCGTGCGCGCTTGCCGACACGCCGGCAAGCCGGTGATCGTCGCAACGCAGATGCTGGAGAGCATGGTGTCGTCCCCGGCGCCGACGCGGGCGGAAGCCTCCGACGTCGCCACCGCCGTCTATGACGGCGCGGACGCGATCATGCTGTCGGCCGAATCGGCGTCGGGCACGTACCCGGTGGAAGCGGTCGCCATGATGAACCGGATCGCGGTGCGGATGGAGGGCGATCCGGGATATCGCGACGCCCTGGACGCTTCGCGGCACGAGCCTGAACCGACGGCGGCGGACGCCATTTCGCGCGCCGCCAGGCAGGTGGCGGAGACGATATCCGCGGCCGCCATCGTGACCTACACCACGTCCGGCTCGACGACGCTGAGGGCGAGCCGCGAACGGCCGAAGGCGCCGATCCTGGGCCTCACCTCGAACCTCTCCACGGCGCGCCGGCTGGCGCTCGCCTGGGGCGTGCGGCCCGAGCATACCGAGGATGTTTCCGACTTCTCGGAGATGGTGCGGAAGGCCTGCGCGATCGCCTATCAGCGCGAACTTGCGAAGCTGGGCGACCGCGTCGTGGTCACGGCCGGCGTGCCGTTCGGAACGCCGGGCGCCACGAATGTCCTGCGCATCGCCTGGATTACCGGGGACGAGGCGTAATAAAGCCCAGTTCGGGAAAGCGAGCGTCGACCCGTTCGACGATCTCCATCGGCAAGTCGAGCACCCGGTCGCTATGCGCGGTCACGGCAAGGACGAGCATTTCAGCGATTTCCACGGCGAGTTTTCCGGCGCGGCGGGCGTCTTGCGAATCCTGCCGCGAGAACTCGACCAGGGCCGCCAGCCGCGCCACGATCGGCGCCAGGCTTGCGAATGGCGAAGACGTCGAGATTGCGGCGAGTTTCGTTGCGATCGCAGTCAGGGAGCCGTCGTCTTGCCAGGTTTGTGCGGTCAACAGGCGCGCCTGGATGGACTCGCCGGCTTCCCGCGCGCATGCGGCCAGTCTGGCTGAAGCCATCCGGCGGCGCGCGTCTTCCAGCTTTTGGACGGCGTCGGGCGAGTATCGGGATTGCGGGCCGCCGAGCGGGTTCGGCGGATCGATCAAATCCTCAGGCCCGTACAGGTCTTCCATTCCGGCGCGGATTGGACCGACATAGTCGGCGGCGGCGACGAACGGCTTGCGGGACGCGCCGATCCGGCGAATGCGCTTGGCGAGGTCGTTCGCGCCGACCGGCTTCAGCAGCACGTCGTCCGCCCCGACGTCGAGCGCGGCGAGAATAACTTTGTCGTCGGGCGTCCGCGTGGTGACGATAAGCGGCAGGAACGGGTCGGCCGCGAGAACGCCGTGGCGGAGACGGCGGATCAGGTCGAGGGGATCGCCGCCGGGGAGAGACAGATCGACCAGCGCGAGGTCCACGCCGCCGTCTTCGATCGCCTTCGCGACGCCATCGACCGAGCGGCGCCAGCGGACCTCCGCGACGCCTTGTCCGCGGAGGTGCGCCCGGATGACGCCGACATTCGCCTCTTCGGGCTCGCCGAGAAGGACGACGCAGCCCGCGAGCATCTTGCGCGGCGCGTCGGGCGAAGCGCCTGATTTCTGCGAGGTCTGGGTCTGCATCATGCGGGTATGTTGCCCGATCGACTTTACCACTGGTTTAACGCGCATGGATTAGGCCTCGAGACCTGAACTGCGGATACCAAAAGGGGGCGGACTTGGGTAAGACGGACGTGACGGAATGTCTTCGGGGCGTCACGGGCGGAGCGGAATGAGGCGAAAGCCGACGCAATACATTACGGGCGTTGTCGCGCTCGGCGTTCTTGCGGCCGCGGGGTGGGTGCTCCGGGAAAAGCTGGGCGATCTTGAACTGGCCCATATCTGGGCGCGTCTCCAGGCGACCGCCTTGGCGGACATCGGCGTCTCGCTGCTCTGCACCGCCGGCGCCTATCTCGTGCTGACGGTCTACGATTCGACGGCGTTCGCCTACATTCGGCGGCCGATGCGCTTCGCGCGCATCATGTACGTCTCCTTCATCGCCTATGCGTTCAGCCACAATATCGGCGTCGGCGCGGTTTCCGGCGGGTCGGTGCGCTACCGGTTCTATTCCAGATGGGGCGTGTCCACGTACGACATCGCGACCGTCATCATCTTCGGCGGCATGGCCTATGTGCTCGGCATCATCGCCGTCGCCGGCATGATCATCTTCGTCAATGCGGACGAACTTTCGATCGCCATCGGTCTGCCGGTATGGGGCGCACACGTGATCGGCGTCCTCGCGACGCTGGTCGGCAGCGCCTACCTGATCTGGAGCCTCGCCGGCCGGCCGTCGATCGTGCTGAAGGATCGCCGGTTCCGGCCGCCTTCGATCCGCATCGGCCTGACCCAGGTGGCGACGGCCTGCCTGGAGTGGGGGTTCGCGTCGGCGGCGCTCTACTTCCTGCTGCCGCACGACGTCGGCGTCACCTATTGGCACTTCGTCGGCATCTACGTGATCGGCTATGTCGCGGGCATGATGAGCCAGGCGCCCGGCGGCATCGGCGTATTCGAGGCTGCGCTGCTTCTATTGTTGCCTGAAACCGCGCCCAGGGAGGCGATCCTGGCGGCGGTGCTGGCCTACCGGGCGCTCTACTTCCTGCTGCCGTTCGTGATCGCGCTCGTGATGATGGGCGCCTCCGAGACGCGCGGCGCGGTGCGCGCGGCCCGGAAGAACGCCCTGCTGCGCAGGAGGCGCGCGCGGCAGACGGACGACGCGGTCTAGCCGCCGGGCGCTTTCGTTTGCCGTCAGGGCTTCGGTATGCTGCCGGGCGAGAATCACAAATCCGGAGCGTTCCGTTCAATGGCCGCCGAATCTTCCCTCCCGATGGCGGGCGTCCGCGTGCTCGACATCGCGACCTTCATCGCTGCGCCGATGGCGGCCGCGATCCTCTCGGAGTTCGGCGCCGACGTTATCAAGATCGAGCAGCCGGGCGCGGGCGATCCCTGGCGGCGCTACGGCACCAAGTCGAAGCGCGACGATTCCACGCTCGCCTGGCTGACCGAGGCGCGCAACAAGCGGTCCGTCACGCTGAACCTGCGCGCGCCCGAAGGGGCGGAAATCTTCAAGAAGCTCGTCGCGGAAGCCGACGTGGTCACGGAGAACTTTCGGCCGGGCACATTGGAGAAATGGGGCCTTGGCTATGACGTTCTCTCGGCGATCAACCCGGGCCTCATCCTGCTGCGCGTTTCGGGCTATGGGCAGACGGGACCCTATCGCGACCGGCCGGGGTTCGCCCGGATCGCGCACGCCTTCGGCGGCCTGACGCATCTGGCGGGCATGCCGGGCGGGCCGCCGGTGACGCCCGGCTCGACCTCGCTCGGCGACTACATGACGGGCATGTACGGCGCGATCGGCGTGCTGATGGCGCTCCGGGAACGGGACCGGTCGGGCCTGGGGCAGGTCGTCGATCTGGCGCTCTACGATTCGGTCTTCCGCGTTCTCGACGAACTGGCGCCGGCCTATGCCGCGACAGGCTATGTGCGAGGGCGCGAGGGCATCGGCACGGCAAATGCCTGCCCGCATGGCCACTTCGAATGCGGCGACGGGCGCTGGGTCGCCATCGCCTGCACGTCCGACAAGATGTTTGAGCGCCTGGCGCGAGCCATGGGACGGCCGGAGCTCGCGGCCGCAGACGCCTATGGCGGCGTCGCGGCCCGGTTGAAGGAGCGGGAGACCGTCGACGCCCTTGTGTCCGCCTGGACAGGCGGCATGGATCGGGAAGCCGTCATCAGCGCCTGCGTCGCGGCCGAAGTGCCGATCGGGGCCGTGAACGCCATCGATGAAATCTTCGCCGACCCGCATTTCGCCGCGCGCGAGAACCTCGTCACGATCGACGATCCGGAGACCGGCCCCGTCACGGTGCCGGCCGCGACTCCGCGCCTGTCGCGGACGCCGGGACGCGTCGCGAGCCTCGGGCCGGCGCTGGCTTCCGCCAACGAGGACGTCTTCAAGGGGCTGCTCGGTCTGACCGATGCGGATCTTGCCGCGCTCCGCGACAAGGGCGTGATCTGAACGGACGCGCGCATGCGCGCCGCCAATCTGGGAGGAAACGAATGAACGGTTTGCTGGAGGGCGACATCGCCGCCGTGACGGGCGCGGGCTCGGGCATCGGCCAGGCGATTGCGATTGGTTATGCGGAACAGGGGGCGACGGTCGTCGTGCTCGACGCCAATGCGGCGGCAGGACAGGAGACGGCGAAGTTCATCACGGATGCCGGCGGAACGGCGCTCGCGATCCAGTTGAACGTCACGGATCGGGACGGCTGCGTCGCCGCGGCCGAACGGATCGCGCGTGAAATCGGGCAGGTCTCGATCCTTGTGAACAATGCCGGCATCAACCGGCGGACCGCGATCACTGGCGACAAGGATGTCGTCCGTCAGGACTGGGACGACATCATCGAGATCAACGTGAAGGGCGTCTTCAATGTGACACACGCCTTCCTCGACCAGCTGCGGGCGACGAAGGGGCGGGTTGTGAATATCGGCTCGATCCAGTCCTTCGTGCATGTGCGTTGGCCGAACTCGGCCGCCTACACGACCTCTAAGCACGGCGTCCTGGGCTTCACGCGGGCGCTCGCGGCGGAGTTGGGGCCGGAGGGCGTGCGCGTGAACGCGATCGGCCCCGGCATGATCGAAACGCCGCTCAACAAGGCGACGCGGGAATCCAATCCGGAGGTCGTGCAGCAGGTGCTGCGGCACACGCCGCTTGGCCGCACCGGCAAGCCGGACGACATCGTCGGCCCCGCGATCTTCCTGGCTTCGAAGCTGTCGGCCTATGTCACGGGCGGCATCGTCATGGCCGACGGCGGCTTCCGATCAGTCTGACGCGGAGGGCCGCAGCAGGACCTCGATTACGGCGGCTGAGAACGCGGCCGGCTGGCCGTCGATCAGGACGCGGCCTGGCTGGTCGGGCGCGGGTTGGGCATGCGGCATGCCGTGGGCGACCAGCGCCAAAGCGCAACCCGCCCAGTCGCCGCCGGGTTCGGACTCGTTCAGCGACGCCCACGACAGCGTGCCGCGGGCGTTGTCGCCGAAGCCATGCTCCTCCCGCCAGTCGGCGCCGTGCGCCAGCAGAAACCGTGTGAGGCCGGCGTCGCCCCGAAACACGGCGTGGTTCAGCGCCGACGCGTCCCAGTCGCCGCCCCGGACGGCGATCGGCCAGCCGAGCCGGACCATGAGGCGGACGGCGTCGCCCTGACCGAGCGCGGCAAGCTCGGGCAGCATGGCAAGCTGCAATTCCGAGAGGAAACTTTCGAGAGGAGTTTCGGACGGCAGCAGGCGCCGTGCCGCGGCTTCGTCGCCGGCGGCGCAGGCAGCGACAAAGCGCTCGCTCTCCGAAAGTGGTTCGCCCGCGTCCAGCAATGCTGCGACCTCCGGCAGGCCGTAGCGCATGGCGAGGGCATGAGCGCTCGCGCCGCTGGCGGTCTTCACGGCGGGATCCGCGCCCGCGACGAGCAGCGCTCGCACATTCGCCGGCGACCGGCGGCGGCGTATCGCCCAGAGGAGCGGATGGCCACATTCGTGCGGCGCCTCGCCTGGCCAGGGCTCATTCGGGTCGCCGCCGTTCTCCAGCAGTATGCGGAGCGCTTCCAGATTGTCGAAGTCGAGCGCGCGATAGAGCGCGTTGGATCCGGTCACGCGGGCGCCGCCTTCCAGGAGCAGGCGCGTGCATGCGACGCTATCGACCGAATGATAGAGCGACTCGCCGTCGTTCGGGTCCGCGCCGGCGTCGAGCAGCAGGCGCGTCAGCTCTGGGTCGTGGGCCTGGCCCGCCGCGCCATAGAGGGCGGACAGACGATGGACGTCCGACGGATTGTCGACAGAGGCGGGCGGCCATCGGCTGCCGATCGCCTGGTTCGGATCGGCGCCCGCCTGGAGGAGCTCGCGCGTGGCCGCATGCAGGCGCTCCCGAAAGGCAGGCAGGCGGACGAGGCTGGAATGCGTGACCGCGATAAGCGGCGGCAAGTTCAACGGCCCGCCGGGTCGGTTCGGCCAGTCTGGGTCGCCAGCAGCGGCCGTCCGCAAGGCTGCAAGGTCGCCCGTCGCACAGGCTACGAAGGCGTCATCGGCAAGCTTCGGATGCTCTTGAAGCGCCTGCGTCGCCTCCGCCGGCCGCGGCCCGCTCATGCCGCCGCAGACGTCGCCGGCATAGGCGAGCCGCAACCAGTTCAGCACGGCGGCGGGCGTTGGGGACGGCATGCGGCGCGCGCCTTGCGGGCTACGGCGCATCAGACGACGCCGAAGTCGATGACCGTGCGCAGGCCCTTGTCGGCCTTCATGTCCTCATAGCCCTCGTTGATCTGCTCGATCTTGATCTTGTTGGAAATCCAATCGTCGAGGTGCAAGCGGCCCTGCATGTAGAGTTCGATCATCCGTGGCATGTCGACCCGAAAGCGGTTCGAGCCCATCGACGAGCCCTGGATGCGCCGTTCGCGCAGAAAGTCGGCCCCATGCAGTTCGATCTTTTCGCCGAACGGCACCATGCCGACGATGGTCGCCGTGCCGCCGAAGGCGAGCATGCGGAAAGCCTGCTCGGCGGTGATCTTCATGCCGAGACACTCGATGGCGTGGTGCACGCCGCCCTTGGTCATCTCCAGCACCTGCTCGACCGGATCGCCGTCGTTCGGGTTGACGATGTCGGTCGCGCCGAGCTTGGTCGCGAGCTGCAGCTTCGCCGGGTTGGTGTCGACCGCGATGATCCGCGCGGCGCCCGCGACGTAAGCCCCGTTGACGGCGGCCATGCCGACGCCGCCGCAGCCGATCACCGCGACCGTCTCGCCGACCGCGACCTTGGCCGTGTTCATCGCCGCGCCGAAGCCCGTAACGACGCCGCAGCCGACCAGCGCGGCCCGGTCGAGCGGCATGTCGTTCCGGACCTTCACGATGGCGTTCTCGTGCACCAGCATCTGCTCCGCGAACGCGGAGAGGTTGGCGAAGGTATGCAGGCGCTCCTGCTTCGGCCACTGGAGCCGCTCCGCCTTGCCGGGCGGCAGCTTGACGTCGGTATTCGTGCAGATTGCGGGCCGGCCGGTCGTGCAGTTGTCGCAGACGCCGCAGAAGACCGAGAGGCAGGTGACCACATGGTCGCCCGGCTTCACATATGTGACTTCCGAACCGACCTGCTCGACGACGCCCGCCGCTTCGTGGCCCAGCACGACCGGCATCGGGTGCGGGTAGAGGCCTTCCATGAAGTGCAGGTCCGAATGGCATAGCCCGGAGAAGGCCGTTCGGATCAGGACTTCGTGCGCCTGAGGCTTCCGGACAGAGATCTCCTCGATCTGAAGCGGCGTGTGCGCCTCGTAGAGAACTGCGGCCTTCATCGGAAATCCCCCCATTGCCGGTTGTCCCTTCCGGAGAGATTAGGGCAGCAGGGCGATCCGAGGCGAGAGCGTCTCCGACAACCGAACACGTGATGGCCGACACTGGCGATTCCGGCCGCCGGCCGCACCTCCATGCGAGGAGGCCCAGAGAGAGGAGCCGGCATCATGACGACGCAACAGGACGCTGCGACAAAGAAGGACGGCGCGATCACGATCACGGGCAAGGACATCACGCTGGACGCCGGCGGCAGCCAGTCGGACGCGTTCGACTTTACGGGCGTGGCGGCC
>DAINCG010000090.1:0-3773 GCA_036732525.1 Pseudomonadota bacterium
GCGCATGGAGGCGGAGCACCCCGTCATCCGCGTCCATCCCGAGACGGGCCGGAAGGCCATCTACGTCAACCAGATCCACACCCGCAACTTCAAGGGCTGGACGGAAGACGAAAGCCGGCCGCTGCTCGAATACCTGTTCGAGCACATCGTGCGGCCCGAACACACCTGCCGCGTTAAGTGGCGGAAAGGCACCGTCACGCTTTGGGACAACCGCGTCGTCCAGCACAAGGCGATCAACGACTATCACGGCCAGCGGCGCGAAGCGCATCGCGTCACCATCGAAGGGGAAGCGCCCAAATGAACCTCGAAAATCCCAAGATCGCCGTCGTCGGCGCCGGCGCCGTCGGAGCCTATGTCGGGGGATATCTCGCCAAGGGCGGCCATGACGTCGTCATGATCGACGGCTGGCCGGACAATGTGAACGCCATCAACGGCCAGGGCCTGACGCTGTCCGGCCTGACCGAGCCGGAGTGCTTCACGACGCCGGCGAAGGCGCTGCATATCGCCGAGGTGCAAAGCCTGATGCGCGACCGGCCGATCGACATCGCCTTCGTCTGCGTCAAGTCCTACGACACCGCATGGGCGACGGAGATGATCAAGGATTACCTGGCGCCCACCGGCTTCGTCGTCTCCCTGCAGAACTGCATCAACGAGGAGACGATCGCGAAGTCCGTCGGATGGGGCCGCGTGGTCGGCTGCATCGCCGCGAAGATCGCAGTCGAGATGACCGGCCCCGCCACCGTCCGCCGCGGCGTGGCGCTCGGCGGCAACAAGCATACCGTCTTCCGGGTCGGCGAGCCGCACGGCCGCGAGACGCCGCGCATCCGGCAACTGATGGACATGCTGTCCCGCATCGACAGCGCCAAGACGACGACCAATCTCTGGGGCGAACGCTGGTCGAAGCTCTGCGCCAACGCCATGGGCAACGGCGTTTCGGCGTCGACCGGCTACTCCTCGAACGAGGTCGCGCGGGACCCGCTGACGCGCCGCCTGCAGATCAAGCTCGCCGGCGAGGCGATCGCGGTCGGCCAGGCCCTCGGCTATGCGCTCGAGGAGATCAACAAGCATCCGGGCGAGGAATGGATCGCGGCCGCCGCCGGCGACAAGGCGGCGCTCGCCGCCGTGGAGGAGAGCCGGCTCGCCCAGACCAAGACGACCGCGGAAGGATCCCGCCCCTCCATGGGCCAGGACATCCAGAAGGGCAGGCGGACGGAGATCGAGCAGATCAACGGCTTTGTCGTCGAGAAGGCGAAGGAGGTCGGCATGGAAGCGCCGGCCAACGCCTTCCTGGTGGAGGCGGTCAAGCAGGTCGAACGCGGCCTCGCGGCGCCCGGCCTCGATCGGGTGAAGGGCGCGCCCCTGGGCGCCATCGCGCCCTGAACTGATCGTCGGCGCCATCGCGCCCTGAACCGATCGTCGGCGCCATCGCGCCCTGGTCAGGGCCTGCCGAAAATGAAATGGGCGGCGGCGTCGCCCCGACGCCGCCGCCCGAATGGCCGGACGGATCGATCTCCGCCCGGCGCAACGACGTGGGCCTACGTCCTGGCTTTTCGGCCCCCGTCGAAGACCTTGTCGCCATGCGCCAGATAAGCGGCGCACTGGCCCGCCGGCACGCGATAGAGTTCGCGCACCATCTCGTAGACGCCGCGCTCGATCACGGCGCGCACGGCGAGCTGGATCGGCTCGAGCGAGCGTTCGCCGAGGCCGATGTCCAGAAGCTTGTTGCCGAAGAACTCGAAAAGACCCGCCCGGACTTCGCGGCCGAGCACCTGCTTCTGATAGGAGACGACCCGCTGCACGCGCAGAGTCTGCGTGTCGACCAGCCGGAGGTCGAGGGCGATGTTCAGCACGTAGAGCTGGAACGAGCCGCTGACCAGGTCATAGAGCGCGTCCGCGGAGTTCGAACGGATGTTGTAGTTGATCTCCGTGATGCCGCCGATGATGTGGTGGCTGGAGCCCGGCACCTGGCCCGCCATGATCTTGCGATAGGGCCCGGCGCCGTCGCCGATCAGCTTGTTGTTGGCGTATTTCAGCTCCATCTCGGCGACCGAGGTGTCGAACCGCTCGACCAGCGGCACGCCGGCCTTGCCGAGCGCCGACATGACCATCAGCGCGGCGCCCTGGGTCAGGCGCCTGCCGGTCTCCAGATCGTCCTTGCCCGTGTAGTCGGCGACCTTGCCGACCGCCAGCATGTGGGGCGAGGGCCGCTGGCTGATCTGATGACCGAGACAGTAGAGCGCCTGAGTGTAGGGCGTCGGATTGTCGATCACCGGGGCCGTGCCGAGCGGCTCGGCATACTTGCCGTTCACGGGGATCGGCGACGCGCAGGCGGCGACGGCGAGAGCCGCGATGCCGCCGGCCAGTTTGGTGAAGATGCCAGGAACCCGCATGGGTGAACTCCTCTGTATTGGGGCGATTGAGGACATTGATGATTGTACAGAAACTCTTCTAAAATTCTTCGGAAAAGGTCGGCTAACTTGGAAGATCGAAATAAAAAATTAACCACATAAGGTACTAATCCTGCGCGCATCTAAATCGTAATTCTGCCTCTACATACGCGAAAGCCGGCCGGGACACTGCGTCCCGGCCGGCCCATCGCAACGACCGTTATGTCTGTCCTGTTACTGCACCTTCGGGATGTAGTTGGTGATGGAGATGTTGTTGCCGATCGCGGCGGCGATCGCCGGATCGACCGCGCGCTGCACCGGGCGGAGCACGGTGTTGTTGGTCGCGGTGACATCGCCGTTGTTGACCTGCTCGACGCCGCCGATCAGCGTGGAGCCTGCGGTCTGGACGGCCAGGTTGTTGCCGATCGCGACCGCGGTGGTGCTCACGTCGTTGATCTCGCCGGTCACATTGGCGTTCAGATGCGCCGAGATGGCGCCGTCATTGACCTGGCGGGAGGAGAACACCGCCCCGCCGTAGTCCTGGACGTTCAGGTTGAAGTTGTTGCCGATGGCGACGGCCGTCAGCTCCGTCTTGCCCCAGGCGCCCTGGATGTCTGTGTTGAGGGTGGCGGTCGTGTCGCCCCAATTGCCCTGCCAGTTGTCGCCGCCGGCATTGCCCTTGACGTCGACCGAGGCGTTGTTGGCGATCGCCGCGGCGGTCGCGCTGTAGTCGGTGACGTTGGAGACCCACGTGCCGGCATGCGCCGAGACCGCGCCGCGATTCAGCTGGTCGACCTGGAACTTGGTGTCGATGGTGTCGACGACGTCGATGACGATGCGGTCGAAGTCTTCCTCGAGATAGATCTTGTCGAGGGTGTTGACGACCTTGACGACCTTACGCTGCTCGTCGGCATAGGCGCCGGTGGCGATCATCGCCGCCGCCGAGGCCAGAAGAAGGGTTTTCATACCACGCATGTTTTGAACGCTCCTGCAAAGGCGGCCCCGCCGGATGGCGGCGGCCAGGTTGTGAGCCCCGTCCCGGGCTCTGAAACTGCGGTTCGGGAGAACCGCGCTCCCGGTCGGCCCCGTCCGACCGCCGGGAACCTCTTGCCCGTCATTCCAGGTTGATTTCGCCGTTGATCGCCATCTGGTTGCCCCGGTTGATCTGCTGGGCCTGGATGACGACGGTGGCGTTGTCGCCCGTCTCGACGTTGATCAGATTGCCGATCGCAGTCGCGACCGGCTGGCCGTAGGGCGAGCGAACTTCCGTTCGCGTGCCGTCGACGCCGCGGCGCGGCTCGATGCCCCGCTCGATGTCGTTGGTCCGCTCGTCGCCGAGCGCCCGGTCGTAGCTGAGCGGCGGCTCGCGCGTGAACGCCGCCGCGG
>DAINCG010000090.1:3827-8984 GCA_036732525.1 Pseudomonadota bacterium
GATCCGCTGCATCACCAACTCCCGCTGTGGGCCGCCCGGAAAATTCGCGCGGCATTTGCGATTAAGTTGACGAATTGTTAGCCAATTACGGTTTGTTAATCTTCCGCAAATCGGCGCTACTACATCGCCTGTTCAGGCCAATATCTTAATGGTTTTTTAATATTTACCTATCGAATGGCTTACGCCATTTGGACGAGCCCTATCGCGTCATGACTTCCGCAAGCGCCTTGAATAGCGGGTGATCGGGCTCGCCGAACCAAGCGCCCACCTCGAAATGGTTGCCCGGCGCTTCGATCAGGCGGGCCGGCATGGCGCGACTCATGAGCTGCGCGTGGAAATCCCGGGTCTGGCGGATCATCTCCGGCGTCTCGCCAAGGCCGACCGCCAGCAGGACGGGCAGGTCCCGGCGCGCCGGCGGATGATGGATCGGGCTCACCGCCCGGATCAACGCCGCGTCGAGGCCCATGTCCCGGTGCCTGTCATGCAGGCTGTGCGGCTCGAAGTCGTAGACGCCGCTCGCCAGCGTGAGCGAACGGATCGCGCCGGCGATCGCCTGATGGCTCGCGGCCAGCGCCGCCAGATGCGCGCCCGCCGACGTGCCGGCAATGTGCAGCCGCCCCGGATCGCCGCCATATTCCGCGATATTGGCGACGGTCCAGGCGACGGCCTCCCGCGCGTGGGCCATCAGGGCCGTCAGCGGCGCGTCCGGCAGGCGGCCATAGCTCGCGATGAAGGCGTAGTCGCGCCGGTCGAGCATGCGCCAGGCGCCGCCATGCAGGTAGAGCAGCACCGGCGCGCCCGGACCGGCGGGGTAGATATCCAGCAGTTGGCGCGGATGGTCGCCGTAAGGCACGTCGCGCGGACCAGGCAGCCGCGCCCGGACGGCGTCGCTCCGCGCGCGTTTGGCGGCGGTGAACGCGGCGTGATCCGGCACGGCGCGGGTCGGGTTGTACTGTTCGGCGATTTCGGCCCGGGTGAGGCCGCGATAGACCGGCGCGTCCGTCTCCATCGACGCTTCCTTCAGCGGGCGAGCAGACCTGCGAGAACGACGACCTGCGCGATGCCGACGATAATGAGCGCGAGCGCCGCTCCGGCAAGCCCGTAGGCCGCGGCCAGCGGGGGCGCGGCACCCGCCGCCATCGCGGCGAGACCGGCGTGGATCGCCATATGCGTCTTGAAGCGGCCGGCCGCGACCAGCGCGAACTGCAGGAAGGAGGCGACGAAACGGAGACCCGCGCCGACCATCGTCAACGTCAGCACGTCGGCATAGGCCGAATAGGCCGGCGTGTAGATCACGCCGAGCGCCCAGCCGCCGAGCGCCCAGGCGACCGCGACGCCGACCGCGCCCAGGCCCGCGCCGAACAGGCAGAGCAGCACGACCATGCGGCGGAACCGGCGCCGGTCGCCGGCCGCATGCGCGCGGCCGAGATGCGGCGTCGCCGCGCTGCCGAACGCGCTCGCGACGATCTGGGCCGCCGCAAAGAACATGAAGACGGCCGTGAAGTAGCCCAACGCCTCCGGCGGCATCAGCCATTCGATCGCATAGCGCGGGATCGCCGTCTCAAGGCTGGCGAGCGCCGCGCCGACGCCGAGCGGCCAGGCGCGGGCGACGACGGCCATGGCGCCCGCTCCGCCGGTCCCGCGCACGCGCCGCACGAGGCCCGGCGCTTCCAGCGCGAGGAACAAGAGCGTCGCCGCGGCGGCCCAGGCCGCAAGGCCGGCCCAGAGCGCGCCGTCCGTCAGGAGCAGACCGGCGACGACGGCCGCGGGGCCCAGCGTCGAGCGGAACGCCAGGGAGACGGTCACCTTGGCGGCCTCGCCGTCGCGCTGGCGCTGGCCGTAGATCAGGTCGAAGCCCGCGTCCGCGCTCTTGACGCAGGCGAACAGCAGCAAGGCCGCCGCCCCATCGGCGCCACGCTCAAGCCCGACCGTGAGGGCCGCCGCCGCCATGGCGACGAAGGCGGCGGCGGTCGACGCGATGCGCGCACGGACATAATCGGCGAGGGCGAATTCGCCCGCGGCGTCGCGCGCCAACGCCGTGCGGAGCGCCATGTTGGCGAGGAAATAGATCGGGTTGGAAACGGCCAGCGCGAGCCCGAACGCCGCCATCGCCTCGACGCCCGCCAGCTTGGCGAGCGCGGCGCCGATGACCCACTGGCCGAGCGCGAACAGCCCGTGGCCGATCGAGATCGCCGCGATGTCGCGCCGAAGCCCGCCGCGCGCGGCAGTACCGGCGGTCATCGTCGGGTCGCCACCGCGTGGTCGAAGAGGGCGCGGTCGGGCGCCGTCAGTTCCTCGACCCGGCGGGCCAGGGCGTCGTCCGTCGCAGGCCGCGCCGCGCTGGCGCGGTTCTCATGGCCGATGCGGATGCGGACGCCGACCTCCCGGCGGATCGCCGCCTCGAAGTCTTCCAGGCGGTCGAGGAAGCCCACCACATCGAAGCGATCGATATTGGCCTTGGCCCGCGCCAACGCCGCGTCCGTCGTCATATCGGCGTCGGCGGGCAGGCCGCTGAAGAAATAGACGTAGAAAGCGCCGAGCCGGTGGGCGGCCGGCGTTTCGAGAAAGGGCTCGAAGTCCTCCGGGATGTGCGCATGCCCGTCCGGCCGGCCGTGGCTCCAGCGGTAATGGGAGACGAAGCGCGCGACGGGATCGCGCAGCACGGTCACGAACTTGGCGCGGTCCCGATAGGCCGCCCATGCCGGCTCGCTGAAGCGGACATGTGCGGAGACGCAATCGACGCCCGCCGCCAGCTGGTAGAGAAACATGCGCTCCCGCAAGGCCTCCGCTCGGACCAGCAGGGTCTCCGCGTCGGCGGCGGGGTCGAGCGTCTGCTCGGCCCGGAAAGTGGCTTCCGGCAGCACGGTCGCCTGGCTGAGGAGGAAGCGCTTGCGAAAGGCGCGTCCGACGGACGTGCCGCCGCATTTCGGAACGTGATGGAAGACGACGCGGTTCGGATGCGCCCGACGCCGGCCCGCGCCGACCGCGCGCTGGACGAGATCGATCGCCGACATTAGGCGGCCGCCTGTTCGCGCCATGGCGCGAGATCGAGGCCGAACTCGCGCGCCAACCGGTCGTTCGCATCCGCGAAGCTCTGCAACAGTTCGCTGAGCGCCGCCCGATCTCGGTCGTCGAGCGGCGCCGGCGCCTTGTCCGTATTCATGCGCCGGTAGAGCGCGCGGACGGGCTTGTAGAGCGGCGTCCGCGCGAGGAGGCCGCGCAGCCGCACGTTCGCCGCCTGCAGCGCATGGCTGCGCACCCGGTAGGTCTCGTTCTCCCGCGGGAAGCCGTAGTCCGCGTAGAAGCGCGGATCGAGGCCGAGCCAGGCGGCGAGATCCGCCATCGCCTCGGCCCGCCGTTCCTGCAGGTCCTCCAACAGCACGACGCGCATGCGGTCCGGTCCGACTCGGTCCCGCCAATGCGCGAGGCTCTCGACATAGCGGGCATTGGCGATGGCGTCCTGCAGGAGCTCGTTCGACGCAAGCGCCGGGTCGCGCCGCTCGGCCATCTCCAGGAAATCGGCGAATGCGACGCCGGCCTTGAGGTAGGTCCAGTTGTTGGAATAATAGCGGTAGGTGGAGAGGATCTGACGCGAGGGCTCGCGCAGCAGGAAGACGAAACGCGGCCGGGTCGAAATCTCCGGCAGGTGCTGAAGGGCGGTCCGGGCGTAGATGTAGGTGGGAGTCGCCTCCAAGCGCACCTTCGCCCTGGGATTCGCAGCCGGAAAGAACCGGCCGTATCCTGCCACGCCGCCGGTCGAGAAGTTCGTCGCCGGGTCGAAGACATGGCTTTCCGGATCGGCGAAGTAGCAGGTTTCCTTCACCAGCGAGCCTTCGGCGTCCGGATGGTCGGCGATCCATTGGAACAGCGAGGACGTGCCGCATTTCGGCGCGCCGGCGATAATCAGATTGGGCAACGGCATGGCTTCATCCGGTCAACGGGCCGCCCGACGCGTCGCCGCGACGTCGTAGGCGTCGTCGAGCGCGTCGAGCGCCCGCGGTTCGGTGTAGGCAGCCTGATAGCGCGCCCGGGCGCGCGCGCCTAGCGTTCCGAGCGACGCGGCGTCGAGGCCGTCGATCAGACGGGCGAGGCCGCCGGCATCGTCAGGATCGAACAGCAGTCCCGCCGGCGGGTCGCCAAGAATCTCCGGCAGCGCGCCGCGCCGGCCGGCGAGGACGGGCGTGTCGTTCCGCATCGCCTCGATCGCGACGAGCCCGAAACCTTCCCAGCGAGACGGCATTACGACCGCATCCGCTGCGGCGTACCATGCATCGAGGTCGGCATGGTCGACCCAACCATGCGCCCGGACGCGCGGGTCGCACAGATCGGGCGCGCCGCCGTCGCCGCGATCGGCGGCGCCGATCAGATGCAGGATGACATCCTCCCGCCGGACCCTTCGCATGGCGTCTAGCAGCAGATCAACGCCCTTCTGCCGGTCGAAGCGGCCGACGAATAGCAGGTTCAGGCGGTCCGCCGTCATCGCCGTCGGCCGGGGTCCCGGTGCGGGCGGCGGCGCGCCGTGGGGGATCGCGAAATGCGCCGGATGGTCGATCCCGGCCGCAATGGCGCGCGCGTGCTCATGCTCCGAGATCGAGACGATGACGTCGGCCTTGGGGGCGAGCCGGCGCTCCAGCAGGCGGTAGATGAAGCGCTTCGGCGGCGGCGCTTGCATTTCGAACGCCCAGCCGTGCGGGCAGTAGACGATGGCGGGTCCGCCGCGCGGCCGCGCGCGGAGGCGGCCGTAGACGCCGGGGAAGCTCGAATGCAGATGCAGGATCGCCGGCGCGGCCGCATCGACCGCCGCCTGGACCCTGCCCGCCGAAGCCCAGACCGCCGCCGGAGACCGACCCGAACGATAGGGCGTCAGGCCGCCTGGCGCTTCGGACGCCGCGGCGGCAAGGCCGGGATCGAGCAGATCCGGGTCGGCCAGCAGCCGAACGGCGCCATAGCGGCGAGAGGCGCGCTGGCGCCGAATCGCCGCGGCCACATATGTAGCGACGCCGCCGCGGCAGCGCTCCGTCACGTGCAGGATGTCGCGCCCGGCGGCCGTCATGTCCCCATCCGATGTTGCGCCGCAACATTGTCCGCCCACCCGCCCGGCGTCAACGGCTTCCGGCATGGTCTTTCCGCGCCGGCGCCGGTAGCGTGGCCGAAGCC
>DAINCG010000090.1:9039-13299 GCA_036732525.1 Pseudomonadota bacterium
ATCCCGTATGGCGGCGTCGCGTGATGCGCGCGGTCGTCTGCACGGCGCTTGGCGGGCCGGAAAACTTGGCGATCGAGACGCGGGCGGCGCCCGGTCTGCCAGGGCCGGGCGAGGTCCTGGTCCGGCAGCGCGCCTGGGGCGTCAACTTTGTAGACGCGCTGATGTGCCGGGGCGGCTACCAGCTGAAACCGGACCCGCCGTTCGTGCCCGGACTGGAAGCCGCCGGCGAAATCGTCGCCGTCGGCCAGGACGTCGCCGGCTGGCGCGCGGGCGACCGGGCGATCAGCGGCCATCGGCCGGGCGCATTCCAGGAGATGCATGTGCTGAAGGCGGACGGCCTGTGGCCCGTCCCGGCGGCGTTCGACTATGCCGATGCGGCGGCCTTCCGGTCTGCCGCGATGACCGCCTATCACGCGCTGGTCGACCGCGGCCGCATCCAGGCGGGGGAATGGGCGCTGATTCACGGCGCGACCGGCGGCGTCGGCCTGGCCGCGGTCCAGCTCGCCAAGGCGCTGGGGGCGAAGGTGATCGCGACGGGCGGCGACGCCGGGAAACTTGCGGCCGTCGCCAGGCTCGGCGCGGACCATGTGATGTCCTCCGCGCCTGGCTTCCGAAAGGCGGTCAAGGATCTGACCGGCGGGGCGGGCGTCGATATCGTCTACGACCCCGTCGGCGGCGACGTCTTCGACGAAAGCGTGCGCTGCCTGGCCTGGGAGGGGCGGATCGTCGTCGTCGGCTTTGTCTCCGGCCGCGCGGCGGAGGCCAAGACGAACCACCTCTTGATCAAGGGCGCGTCCGTCATCGGCATCCGCGCCGGTGAAGGCTCGCGACAGCGGCCGGCGCGGGGCGCGGCGGCGAAGGCGGCGATCCTCGAACTCGCCGAAACCGGCCGGATCACGCCGCATATCTCGCATCGCTTTCCGTTCGCCGACGTCGCCGACGCCTTCCGGGCGATCGAGGCGCGACAGGTGGTGGGCAAGGCCGTGCTGATGGACGACGCGACCTGAATCCGCCGCGGGCGGTCAGCTCGCGTGGCGGAAGGTCGTCATGTAGACGCCGCCGCCGGCGAGGCAGAGCGCGCCGAAGCGATTGGCGAGGCGCATCCGACCCGGCGCCCGGAACCGCGCGCGTATCGTCCCGGCCAACAGCGCCCAGAGCACGGCGTTGATCGCGCCGAGCGCGACGAAAGTCGTGATCAGAATGGCGACCTGGGGCAGGTAGGGCTGCGCCGGGTCGACGAACTGCGGCACGAAGGCGACGAAGAACGGGATCGTCTTGGGATTGAGCGCCGTCACGGCAAATGCGTTGAAGAACATGCCGTGCCGGCGGTCGGTCGCCGGCTCTTCCGCCAGCGTGTCCGGCGCGCGCCACATGCGGACGGCCAGGAAGATGAGATAGGCGGCGCCCAGCAGCTTCAGCAGGGTGAACAGGGTCGCCGAAGCGGCCAGCACCGCCCCCGCGCCGAGCAGCGACGCGCTCATCGCCAGGGCGTCGCCCAGCGCCACGCCCGGCACGGTCGCCCACGCGCTCGACCGGCCGCGCCGCATGGCGAAGCTCAGCACCATCATCACCGTCGGGCCCGGGATGGTGAGGAGAATGGCGCTCGCAACCGCGAATGCGAGCCAGATTTCGAAGGACATGGACCGCGGACCCCTGCCGGCGACTCGGGACGGGCCCCAGTCCTATATCGCGCGGCGCCGGCGCGAAAGCGGACCGTTCGGTCCGAGGTCCACTACCGGCGCTTCGGCGGCTCGTAGCGGAAAAGGTTGTGGTCGATGGGCAGGTCGAACTTGGCGTCGAGCAGGTCGACCTGGGTGACCGTACCGTCGCCCTCCGTCACCGACCAGCCGAGCAGCCGGTCCGGGCTCTTTTGGAAGGCGAGCGTCACATGCCCGCTTGAGAGCGCATCCGTCTTGGCGGCGGCGACGAAGTAACGCTCCGCCGTGGCTTCGGCCGCCAGGATCTCGACGTCGCCGGTGACACGCACCGGGTCGTCGAGCAGGAACCATGCGGGCGTCGCGCTCTGCGGCACATGGGTCATGGTCTCGAGTTCGGCGTCGTAGTGCTTGACCAGGTTGTCGTCGGACCAGATGACGTCGCCCTCCGGGGGGTCGTACTGGAAGCGGATGCGGCCCGGCCGCTCCATCCACATCTCGCCGGTCCACTTGTGGCCTTCAAGGTCCCGCTGGATGAACCGCGCCTGCAGCGTGCGGATGGAGTTCAGGTAATTGACGGCCCTGTCGACGACCGCCTGGTCGATCTGACCGGCCTGCCGGTCCTGGGCGACAGCCCCCGAGGCGAGGGCGAAGAGGGGCAGAGCCAGTATGGCTGCGATGAGGTTGCGCACGGCGAATTCACTCCGGGACTGCGGCCCGATCGAACGGGCGACGGGCCACATATAGGCGCCGGGCCGGGCGTCGCCATGTTTGAATTCCGGCGAGAATTGGGCGATCCCGATGCTCCGTCGCCGATACTCAATCCATGTCGCCGTCGTGGCTGCCGACCAGTATCTCGCGCTTGCCGACATGGTTGGCGGGGCTGACGACCCCGTCCTGTTCCATTCGCTCGATCAGCGACGCGGCGCGATTGTAGCCGATCTTCAGGCGACGCTGCAGATAGGAGGTCGAGGCCTTCTTGTCCTTCGCGACGATCGCGACCGCCTGATCGTAGAGGCCCGCCTCCTCGTCGCCGCCGGCGGCGCCCATCGGCTCGAACCCGGGGATGCCGTCGGCGGCCGCCTCGTCTTCGGTCACGGAATGGACGTAGTCGGGCGGCGCCTGTCCTTTCAGGAACGACACGATGTCGGAGACTTCGGAATCGTCGACGAACGGCCCGTGGATGCGCTTGATGCGGCCGCCGCCGGCCATATAGAGGCCGTCGCCCTGACCGAGCAGCTGCTCCGCCCCGCCTTCCCCGAGGATGGTCCGGCTGTCGATCTTCGAGGTGACCTGGAAGCTGACCCGAGTCGGGAAATTCGCCTTGATCGTGCCTGTGATGACGTCGACCGACGGGCGCTGGGTCGCCATGATCAGGTGGATGCCGGCGGCGCGCGCCATCTGCGCCAGGCGCTGGATCGCCGCCTCGATGTCCTTGCCGGCGACCAGCATCAGGTCCGCCATCTCGTCGACGACGACGACGATGAATGGCAGCGGGCGCATGTCGAGCGCCTGTTCTTCGTAGATCGGCCGGCCGGTGTCCGGATCGAAGCCGGTCTGCACGCGCCGGGTCAGCGCCTCGCCCTTCTTGCGGGCCTCTTCGATCTTGGCGTTGTAGCCGGCGATGTTTCGGACGCCGAGCGTCGACATGGAGCGGTAGCGGTTCTCCATCTCGCGCACGACCCACTTCAACGCGACGACGGCCTTCTTCGGTTCCGTCACGACCGGCGCCAGAAGATGCCGTCATAGACGGAAAGCTCCAGCATCTTCGGATCGACCATGATGAAGCGGCACTGCTCCGGCGTCATCGCGTAGAGCAGCGAGAGGATCATGGCGTTGATCGCGACGGACTTGCCCGAGCCGGTCGTGCCGGCGATCAGAAGATGCGGCATGCGCGCGAGATCGACGATCACCGGCGCGCCGGCGATGTCCTTGCCGAGCACGAGCGGCAGCGCGCCGGCGTTGCGGTAGTCCCGGCTGTCGAGCAACTCGCGGAGATAGACCGTCTCCCGGTAATTGTTCGGCAGTTCGACGCCGATGACGTTCTTGCCCGGCACCGTCGCGACACGGACCGAGACCGCGCTCATGTTGCGGGCGAGGTCGTCGGCGAGGCCGATGACGCGGGACGCTTTCGTGCCCGGCGCCGGCTCCAGTTCGTAGAGCGTGACGACGGGCCCCTGGCGGGAGCGCTTGATCTCGCCCTTGACGCCGAAGTCCTCCAGCACGCCTTCCAGCATGCGCGCCTTCTCGTCGAGAACGGCCTCGCTCTCGCCCTCGGCCGCGGCGTCCGGCTCTTGCAGCAGGTCGAGCGGGGGCAGCTGGAAGCCGTCGTCGAGCGGCAGGTCCGGCTGGCGGCCGGATTTCGCGCGACGCGGCTTCGGCCGCTCCGGGGCGGTCGGCGCCTTGCGGGGCTTGGCGGCCTTCGGTTCGCGCGGCGGCTGAGGCGGCGTCTTCTCGTCCCGCCGGCCGCGCCGACCGCCGATGGCGCCCAGTCGGTCGGCGAGCGCCTTTCGCGGCGGCTCGGACGGCGCGCGCTCGAGCGGGGGCGCTTCGTCGAGATCGCCGTCGTCATCATCCTCCGCGTCGTCGTAAACCTGCGGCGCCG
>DAINCG010000091.1:0-3771 GCA_036732525.1 Pseudomonadota bacterium
ACGCCGGCGGGAATGGCGGCGCCGCCTTTCCAGGCCGGTAGATACGAACGTCGAGAATCCGCCGATTCGCAGGCTTTTTGGCGTTTCTATGCGGCGGACTCCCAGCCCCCCGAGCGGAAAAACCGCCAAGTGTCCGCGAGTTATAAAGACCGCCAATTCGTCGCCGTCTGACGGCGCAAAGTGTGGTGGGCGACGCAGTCATCTGCGAACTCGTCTCTGGCGGCCTGTTCCTGAAAAGCAGGGAATTTACAGGGAATTCCAACGTTTTGGCGGCTGATAGCGCGTCAACTCCGCCAAATTTACGCAGAAGAACAATGCGCTACAGCCAAATTCCCTAAAGAACCGAACAGGGAATTACCAGTGCTGTATCAGGGAAGGGCGACAATCGAACAGGGATCCGGACCGCGCGATCAGGGCGCCTGCGCGTCATGTGAGTAGAAACGAACTCACTTCGACAAACATGGCGTTTGGCTGCGTGCTCGCTTCACGCTTTCATTCCGATAAGCCGGAGGTTTCCTGACGACGGACATTCGTTGCATATGGGACGAAACGCGGCGGCGCGCAGGTCGCGAGCGACGGTGCCAGTTGGGACGTGTCCCGCTTTTGGCGCGGAGCCGGCGCCTGGAGAATGCCTATGCCGACCGGCCGCGCGCGCAGAAACGGGGACCGCCTTGCTCCGCCATGCGCTTGGCGAACTGGTCCTCGCGCCGCTCACGGACATTCAAACCGTCGAGCAGATGATGGCCAATCGACCGCCAGGCGATCAGGACAGAGCGGGCTCAGGCCTCCCCCCTGAAATCGAAGAGCAGGCGGTGCACGAGCTTATGGATCGGCAATATCGCAAGACCCTCGATAAGCCGGTAGGGATGCTCGGCGATAAGTCGCCGCGCCAGGCCGTCAAGACGGCCGCCGGCCGGCGGAAGGTCGCCGACTGGCACAAATATCTCGAGAACCAGACCGCCCGGCAGCTCGACCCGACCGACCCCAGACGACCTACAGCTTCGAGTGGATGTGGAAGGAGCTCGGCGTGCTCGATCTTCGCCAATAGCTCGTGTCCCGTAGCTGACGTCGTGGGGCTGCACCGAATCCGTTCATATGTCTATGCTGTCGCCAGTCATACTTGCAGAGACGACGTCCAAAGTTGGCTGAAGAACGGACGTCGAGCCGACCGCGCTCAGGTCCGTTCTGCGCCAAAAGGCGACATCAACGACTAGGGTGAAACCTATTCAATGCGCTCAAGCGTGATCGGCTTCTCAGTGCCGTTGGGCGGCTTGCCGACCCATGCTTTCGGAACCAGACTAGCGCCACGGTTCCATTTGCAAGGCGGTATGTCGGATGGACGTCACAGCGACGAAACAGGCGGCCGTCATTGGCGGCGACAACGAGCCGCCAGCGGCGGTTCTATGCGCTCGGCTCCGCGAGATGGCAACGACGATTGCGGAAGAACGCGCGTCGTTCGACGCCGCCGGCCGTTTGCCGGACGACCTCTTCCGCAAACTTGCCGAACTCGATTTGTTTCGCCTATGGCTGCCGTCTGCGTTTGGCGGGCCCGAGCTTTCGGCGTTGGCTTTCATGGACGTGGTCGAGGAAGCGTCGGCATTGGATGGAGCCGTCGGCTGGCTGGTCGGCAATGGCGGCGGTATGGGGCGTGTCGCGGCTTTTTTGAGCGAGGAGAGCGCACGGGAGATCTTTGACGATCCGCATGCTTTCGTCGTTTCGGGAACGGCCGGCGTCGGCCGAGCAGTCCCCTCCGATGGCGGCTTTCGCGTAAGCGGCCGCTGGCCGTTCGGAAGCGGCTCGCCGCATGCCACGTGGTTCACGCCTTTTTGCGAGATTGAAAAAGACGGAGAGAGAACAGGCAGGATCATCAATCCCGTCGTGCCGCGGGCGAACGTAATCCTGCACGACAACTGGCATGTCTCAGGCCTCTGCGGAACAGGTAGCGGCGATTTCGAGCTACAGGACGTGTTTGTGCCGGACCACTTCGTTCATCCCCAGCAACCTGAGCCAACGCTGCCGGGCACGCTCTACCGGCTTCCAACCGGCTCGATCTATCCATGGACGGTTGCGACCGTACCGATCGGCCTGGCGCGCGGGGCGCTTCGGGAGTTCCTGGCCATAGCCGGTCAGCGAAAACGTCGAAATGACGCCCTGCCTTTGGCCGAACGCGAGCTCGTACAGTCCGAAATCGGCCGCATCGACGCGCGGCTTTCGGCGTCTCGGGCATACATGCGGCAGGCCATGACGGACCTCCTGGCGGCCGTTGAGGCCGAATCAGACCTGGTTCCTGCGCGCGTCCGCCTACGGATGGCCTGCACATTTGCGAGTGAAGGCGCCCTCTGGGCGATCGGTCTGCTGACGGAAATCGCGGGCGCCATCTCGATTTTTAAAACCTGCCCCTTAGAGCGCTACGAACGCGACGCTCGGGCGGCCGCCAAGCACATCGCGATGAGCCCGACCGCCTATGTCACGGGCGGAAAGCTCGTTCTAGGACAGGATCTTTCAATGATGCGTTTCTAAGGTGCCCGGGCCCATCGGCGAATGAACCACGGATGCCTAGTTGGCGTTTTTTCGGGTTCACACTTCGCCGGAAACGAGTTCAATCGGTCAGCAGCGCATCGACCTCCGCTCCAGTCGCGGCGCGGTTCAGGATTGAGAAGTCGCCCTGCTCCAGCATGGCGCGCGTCCCGTCAATGATCGCCCGCTGCGTCACCCGGGCCAACACCGCGCCAAGCGAAATACGTGCGACGCCGAGCGCGCCCATCTCCTCTCGCGTCAGATCGCGCATCGCGCCGGCCGCCAGAAGGTTGACCGGCGTTCCTGTGGCGGCAAGTGCGCGGGTCGTTTCAGCATCGACCAGCGGCGCGTAGATCACGTCAGCGCCGGCCTGGGCGAACGCCCGGCAGCGGCGAAGGGCCTCGGCCTGATCGTATGTCTTGAAGACCCAGCCGTCGGCGCGGGCCGTCAGCACAATCCCGACGGAGCGGGCCGCCGCGATCGCCGCTTCGACCCGAGCCAGCGCCAAGTCGAACGGATAAGCGTCCTTCGTCGGCACGGCGATGTCCTCGATTGACAGGCCGGTCAGCCCGGCTTCCGCTGCCAGCCGCACGGTTTCGGCGACCGTCTCCGGATCATCGCCAAACCCGTTCTCGAAGTCTCCGTTCACCGGCACATCGACCGCGGCGCAGATATCCGCGGCGTGCTGCAGGGCCACGTCGCGCGTGATCTGCCCGCCATCCTTGAGACCCAAGGCAAATCCGTGTCCGGCCGAGGTCGTCCCGAGCGCCTGTGCGCCCAGCCGCGCCATCACCTTAGCCGATCCCAGGTCCCAGGGGTTCGGCATCACCACCGGCTGGCCCGGGACATGCAATGCGCGGAACCTTTCGGTCAATTCGTCACGACGCATGGCGAAGCGCTCCCTTGAATTCTCGGCAGTGTCGCATGGCCGTCGGCCAAGGCAAGTTCAGTCAGCGGTCCGGGGAATTCTTAGTCTCGGCTCGCGTTGGCGAGATCATCCTAACTCAACGCGTTGTTAGGCGCTTTCGAGCCAACCTCCGCAAATCGGTCTTTGACCAATGTCAGCGGTGAAGCGGACATTAGCATCGCCGAAGCTCCTCGGCCGTTCGGCGCCAGAGGCGGACATCAAGATCACGTCCGCCATGAACTCCTCTGACCCTGAAGACGGCATTGACACGTTAAGTCTGGCATGCGGGCGAGATGCTGGCGGCGGCGCGTTCAGGCCAACGCCGAACATTCCCGCCACACCTCGAA
>DAINCG010000091.1:3781-8122 GCA_036732525.1 Pseudomonadota bacterium
CGCGGCTGTCCTGAGTTGCTTGAAGATGCGACGTGGGAGGAGATGGCGTTGGACGTAGAACGTGTTCTGGACTGCGGCTTGGATCGAGAGGAAGCGCTGCGCCGAGCCCGGCGACTTGAACCGGTGCATCTTGCGCTCTCGTCGGCGCACCGCCTGGTGTGAATTCTCGGCGCGATTGTTGGCCCGGAGCCCCTGATCGTGGATGGCGGACATCCGCTCTTGCCTTATGGCTGTCGGGTACGATCGGAGGCGGTCGGTCGTGATGCGGTCGGGCGCGAAGCCCTGCTTCTTGAGCAGCCTGCGAAGCAAACGCCTTGCCGCTTTAGCGTTCCGCCTGGACTGGACGAGGAAATCGAGCACCTCGCCCTCGTCGTCGACGGCACGCCAAAGCCAATGCCGCCGTCCGCGGATCTTGATGACCATCTCGTCCAGATGCCAGCGCGGGCTCGGCGCCGGGCGGGAGCGACGCAGATTGCGCGCTGCCAGGCGGCCGAACTTCAAGAACCAGCGGCGGACCGTTTCATTCGAGGCGTCGACGCCACGCTCGGCCAGCAATTCCTCGACGTCGCGAAAGGACAGCGTGAAGCGGGCGTAGAGCCAGACGGCGTGAAGAATTACGACGGGTGGAAAGCGATGACGTTTGAACGAGATGGGTTTCATCGACCAAGCCTACGCCATCCCCGCCCGCGACCCGGTTAACGTGTCAATGCCGCACGAGGTCTCATTCGTCTCAGTCACCCAGCAGTTCAACACCACCTCCTCCATGGGCCGGCTGACGTTGAACGTGCTGCTCTCCTTCGCGCAGTTCGAGCGGGAGGTCACCGCGGAGCGGATCCGGGACAAGATCGCCGCCTCCAAGAAGAAGGGGCTCTGGACCGGCGGGCCCGTCCCCCTCGGCTACGACGTCAAGGAGAAGGCGCTCGTTCCCAATCTCAACGAGGCGGAGGCCGTGCGGCGACTCTACGAGCTTTATCTGCAGCATGGATCGGTGCGGGAGCTGCAGTCGGCGGCCACCGCCGAAGGGATCGTCACCAAGCGGCGCAACGGGGAGGGGGCGCGGGCCGGAGGCAATCCCTTCAGCCGCGGCGCGCTCTACGCGTTGCTCGCCAATCCGATCTATGTCGGCCGCATCGCCTATCGCGGCGAGGTCTACGAAGGGCGGCACGAGCCAATCGTCGAGCTGGATCTCTGGGATGCGGTCCAGGCGAAGCTCAAGGCGGCGGCGCCGCAGCGACGCGCGCGCTTCAATCAGGCATCGGCGTCCGTTCTCGCAGGCGTGCTCTACGACGAGACCGGCGATCGGCTGACGCCGAGCCACGCCAACCGGTCCGGCAAGCGCTATCGCTACTACGTCTCCCATCGCCTGCATCTCGGCCAGGACCAGTCGGGCTGGCGCCTGCCGGCGCCCATGCTCGAGCGCCTGATCCTCGGCGCCGGACGGAGCCGGCCCGGCTCGACGGTCTGCCGCGGCGGATGTTGGAGGACGTGACGGCGCTGACGCGGTTGCAGGACGCCGCCGCATCGCTTCGGCGGCAGCTCTCAAGCGCCGATGCGTGCGAACGCATGGCCGCATTCAAGCAGGCGGTCCATCGCATCGAGGTTCGTCAGGATGAGATCCGGATTGCGCTTCGTCTGGACGCGCTGGTCGATGGCGCTGACGACGTGATCGAGATCGCGGCGCCTGCGGAACTCAGGCGGCGCGGCGTCGAGACAAAGATCGTCCTCGGCGCGAGCCAAGGCCAAACCGCCGCGATCGACGTCAAGCTGATGGGGCTCGTCGCCCGGGCGCATCGCTGGCGCAGGATGCTTGTCAGCGGCCGGTTCCAGACGCTGGACCATCTCGCGGCGATCGAAGGTGTGAGCCGCTGGGACGTCAGCCGCCATTTGCCGCTCGCCTTCCTCGCCCCCGATATCGTCGAGGCGATCCTCGACGGCCGTCAGCCGACGGGACTCACCGTCAATCGCCTCAAGCGGTCGCTGCCCCTGCCGCTCGATTGGAAAGACCAGCGGCGGCTGCTCGGCTTCGCCGGCTGACATTCTCCCAAACACGCCCAGCGATGCTGTTGTCGCCTTTCCAGGCCAACAGAGACGAACGTCGACAATCCGCCGGTTTGCGGGCTGTTTGGCGTCTCTGAGTGCCGGGCTGCCAGCCTACCGGGCGGAAAAAGCGCCAAGTGTCGGGGGGTTACAAGAACCTCGAATTTGTCGCCGTCTGTCGGCAGAATTTGTGGTGGACTGCATCATGATTCGAACTTGCGGCAACATCGTTGATCGCCGCTCTGCCCGTCCATTTTGATCGTCCGATGCGCCCCTCCTGATAACCTGATCCAGGAGCCGATCGCAGGCGATACTGTTGTCGCCATTTCCGGCCTGGAGAGACGAACCTCGGGAATCGCCCGATTCGCAGGCTATTTGGCGTCTCTCTACACGCGAATTCCACGCTTTGAGGCGGAAAAACCCCCAAGTGTCCGGGGGTTAGAATTTCAAATAAGTAATTGATATTAAAGGGGAAAATAGGTGGTGGGCCCGGCAGGATTCGAACCTGCGACAACGCCGTTATGAGCGGCGCGTTCTGACCGCTGAACTACAGGCCCCGGGGCGGGGTTATACGCAATCGACGGTCAGGCCGCCATCGGCGCGGTCGCGCCCTTGATCTGAGTGCGGTGCATGATCCGCCGCGCCTCGGGGTCGAACGGGTCGCGGCGGTGCAACGTGGCGCGGTTGTCCCACATCAGCAGATCGCCGACGCGCCAACGGTGCGCGAAGCTGAATTCCGGCCGCGTCGCGTGCGCCCAGAGCGCGTCCAGCAGCGCCTCAGAATCGGCCAGGTCCAGGCCCTCGACATAGGCCAGGCGCCGGCGGCCGAGATAGAGCGCCGGCCGGCCCGTCCGGGGATGCGCGCAGACGATCGGATGATAGGCCCCGACGCTCGCCTGCGGGTCGTCGGTCGGCGTCACGCCGGCGCGGACATAGCCGCCCGAATTGAACGTGCCGTCATGCTTGATGCGCTTGCCGGCGACGGCCGCCTTCAGGTCGTCCGGCAGGCCCTCATAGGCGGCGCACATGCCGGCGAGCCAGGTGTCGCCGCCCGCAGGCGGCAGTTCGCGGGCGTAGAGCATGGAGGCGTCCGGCGGGTTCTCCAGATAGGACATGTCCGTGTGCCAGACCGCCTCGCCGGCGCCCAGGCTGCCGATCGGCTTGCCGTCCGGCCCCTTCACGTTGGAGACGACGTAGATCTCCGGGTAACCCGGCACGGGCGTGCGGCCGTTCTCCATGATCGGCGCGTGCTCCAGGTCGCCGAAGCGGCGGGCGAAGGCGACGAAGGCGTCGTTGGAGAGCGACTGGCCCCGGAACAACAGGGCGTTGTGCGCGTCCCAGGCGGCGACGATCGCCTGCAGCGCGGCGTCGTCGAGGGCGTTCAGGTCGACGCCGTCCACCTCGGCGCCGACGGCCTCGGTCAGGGGGCGGATCTGCATGGAGCTTCTCCCGTTACGGCGCGGGCGTCGCCGAGGCGAGCGCGCGGCAGATCGCGGTCATCTTGGCGATCGGATGGCGGGTGAACAAGCGGAGCGTTTCCTGCACGTCCGCGAGGGCGGCCGGGTCGGGCGCCGGCGCCGGGGCGAGCGCCGAGGCGATCCCGGCCGCGCGGCGCGCGCTCAGCCGCCGCGCCTGACCGAGCGCCTCGCCGAGCGCGCCGGAGGCGGCGAGCGGCGCCAAAAGCGCCCAGGCGAGCGCCAGATAGCCCGGCCAATAGGCCAGGTGGCGGTACATGCTGGCCAAGACCGTGCCGTCCTCCTCGCCGAAGTCGTTCAGCATGTCGACGAGGCCGCGCAGGCCCGGATCGAGCGCGTCGAGGGACGGCAGGGGCGGCAGGGGCGGCAGCGCCGGCTCCGCCGCCGGCTGCGGCGTCGCGGCCGGCGGGCCCTCCTCGCCGTCGATGCGGGCGAGCAGGGCGGAGAGCGCCACCAGGTTCATCGCGTTGGTGCGGTCGTAGGACTCAAGGATCGCCCGGATCGAGCGGAGGCCGAGGCCGTCGACGCCCGCCGCGGCCAAGGCCGCCTTCGGCAGCAATGGCAGGGCCGGCGGGCGGATTTCCCGGCGGAGGGCCCGGCCCTCCGCCGCGGCGAGCCCGGACGCGTAGATCGGCTTCAGCGCGGTCCAGGCATAGGGCAGCGCCCCCGGCGTCACGGCGAGCCGGCGCCAGACCAGGTTGACGACGCCGACGCCCGTGACGGCGCGGATGTCGGCGAAAATCTCGGCCGTCTCGCCCTTGGCTTCGGCCTCGGCGACGGCGGGGATGGGATCTGCGGCCATGGGTTCGGGTCCGGCCGCGCTCAGGGC
>DAINCG010000091.1:8197-8597 GCA_036732525.1 Pseudomonadota bacterium
GGCACCAGGAAGCGGAAGTCGGCGCCTTGTTCTGCCTGATTGACCTCGTCCAGGTAGAGCTTCAGGTAGCCGCGCTCCTGGCCGGGATGGACGGGCGGCGCCCAGTCGGCCTTCCGCTTCTCAAGCTCTTCCGGCGGAACCATCAGGTCGAGCCGCCGCGCCTCGACATCGAGCACGATGCGGTCGCCGTTCCGGACGAGGCCGAGCGGCCCGCCGTCGGCGGATTCGGGCGAGATGTGCAGCACGATGGCGCCGAAGGCCGTGCCGCTCATCCGGGCGTCCGACATGCGCAGCATATCCTTGACGCCGGCGGCGGCGAGCTTCTTCGGAATGGGAATGTAGCCCGATTCCGGCATGCCCGGCGCGCCCTTCGGCCCGGCGTTCTTCAGGACCAGGATGT
>DAINCG010000091.1:8611-9002 GCA_036732525.1 Pseudomonadota bacterium
GGCCTTGACGTCGAGGTCCGGGTCGTCGAGGCGATTGGCCAGATCCTCCAGGCTTTCGAAGACGACGGCGCGGCCCTCGTGCTTCATCAGATGCGCCGCCGCGGCCGACTGCTTGATGATCGCGCCGTTGGGCGCGAGCGAGCCCTTGAGCACGGCGATGCCGCCCTTCGGATAGATCGGGTTGGACCGGGGGCGGACGACGTCCTGCCCCCAATCGGCCGGCGCGGCGTCGATCTCCTGCCCGAGCGTCCTGCCGCTGACGGTCATGCAGTCGAGCGCCAGACTGTCTCGGATCTCGCGGAGGATGGGTGCGGCGCCGCCGGCGTTGTTCAGGTCCTCCATGTAGTGTTGGCCGGAGGGCTTCAGGTCGACCAGCACCGGCGTCTCGTCG
>DAINCG010000091.1:9037-9448 GCA_036732525.1 Pseudomonadota bacterium
GGGCGGCGACGGCGGTCATGTGCACCAGGCCGTTGGTCGACCCGCCGGTCGCCAGCAGCATCTTGAAGGCGTTGGCGAAGGCGGCCGGGGTCATGATCTTGTCCGGCGTCAGGCCCTCTTTCGCCATGGCGACGGCGCGGGCGCCGGTCGCTTCGGCGTGGCGCAGGCGGTCGGCATGGACGGCGGGGATCGCGGCGCCGCCCGGCAGCATCATGCCGAGCGCCTCCGACATCAGCGCCATGGTGGAGGCGGTGCCCATCACCATGCAGGTGCCGGCGGTCGGCATCAGGCGGTCGCCGGCGGCGGCGATCTCCTCTTCGTCGAGTTCGCCCGCCCGGTGCATGCCCCACATGCGGCGGCAGTCGGTGCAGGCCCCCAGGCGCTCGCCCTTGAAGAAGCCGGTCATCATCG
>DAINCG010000091.1:9458-10913 GCA_036732525.1 Pseudomonadota bacterium
TCCAGGATCGCGGGCCGGCCGGCGCTCGCGGCGCCCATCAGTAGCGCCGGCACCGTCTTGTCGCAGCCGCCGATCAGCACGACGGCGTCCATCGGCTGGGCGCGGACCAGCTCCTCGGTGTCGATCGCCATCAGATTGCGCAGGAACATGGAGGTCGGCGCGGAGAAGCTCTCGTGGATCGAGACGACCGGAAAATCGACCGCGATGCCGCCCGCCAGCATGACGCCCCGCCGGATCGCCTCGACCAGGTCGGGCACGGTGCGGTGGCAGGCGTTGTATCCCGAATAGGTGTTGACGACGCCGACGATCGGCCGCTCCAGCGCGTCGTCGGAATAGCCCATCGCCTTGATGAAGGCCTTGCGCATGAACAGCGAGAACCCGGCGTCGCCGTAGTTCACCAGCCCCTGCTTCATGCCTGTAGGCTTTTCATCACTCATTTGTCTTCGATCCTTCGATTTCGAGCAGCAGTTTTACTTCGACGAATCGTTGTAGTCTGCTGAAGGTATAAGGCACATCGCATAGTGGCACGCTAGCGGAATGGCAATTATAAGCAGAAAAAGAAATGGCTCATGATTTATGGTTCCCCGATAGCCGGACCAATCAAAAAAATCAATCTCACGGCTGAGTTTTTTTGAGAATCCAAACATAATGGCCAGTGAAGCTAGAGAATATATCAGCAAAGAAGAAAAAAATGTTTTGAAAGTCGACATAACAAGATCGCTGATTGTGCAAAGGCCCCCAAATAACTCGGCTTTCTTTCGTGCAATTTGCACGGCATAGGCCCCGCTTGCGAAGAAGATAGCGGCAGCCAATGAGGCTGACATCAACAGTGCTCCTATGATTGAAAGGTCGTTTCGGTAGCAGGCATCAAACATAAGCTTATAGAATATTACTCCCACGAAAGTCCATCCAAGTAGAATTATCGGCATAGCCCCTCGCAATCAGAACTTTTTCTATTCTGCGACCCTGACCGCCAGCTTGCCCGTGTTGCCGCCCTCGAACAGCATGCGCAGGCCCGTCGGCGCCTGTTCCAGGCCGTCGAGGATGTGGAGGCGTTGCTTCAGGCGGCCGGCCTTCAGTTCGCCGGCGAGCCAGGCGCGAGCCTCGTCATAGCGGTCGTGGTAGTCGGAGACGATGAAGCCCTGGATGCGAAGGCGCTTGCCGATGGCGAGACCGAGGTTCTTCACGCCGTAAAGCTCCGCGGCCGCGGTCTGGGAGATGCGGCCGCAGATGGCGATGCGGCCGCCCGCCGCCATGTTGGCGATCGCGGCGTCGAGCGTCGGGCCGCCGACATTGTCGAAAAAGAGGTCGACGCCCTGGGGCGCCGCCTTCCGGATGGCGGCTTCGAGATCGGCTTCCGCCTTGTAGTCGATGGCGGCGGCGAGGCCGAGGTCGTCCGTCAGCATGGCGCACTTGTCCGGCCCGCCGGCGATGCCGACGACCCGGCAGTGGTTG
>DAINCG010000091.1:10956-13093 GCA_036732525.1 Pseudomonadota bacterium
TCTGGCCGACCGCGCCAGCCGCGCCGGAGACCAGAACCGTCATGCCCGGCCGGACGCCGCCGACCGCCGTCATGCCGAAATAGGCGGTCAGCGCGCTCGTGCCCAAGGGGCCGATCCACGCCTCGGCGTCGCCGAGCGAAAGGTCGAGCTTCTGGAGCGCGTCGGCAGGCAGCGTCGGATGCGACTGCCAGCCGAGCCGGCCTTGCACCAGGTCGCCCGGCTGGAGGCCCGGCACGCGGCTTTCGACGACCCGCGCGACGCCGCCCGCCCGCATGACGCTGCCGAGCGGCACCGGCGGGACGTAGCCCGGATCCTCGTTCATCCAGACCCGCATGGCGGGGTCGATCGAGAGCAGCAGCGTTTCGACGAGCGCCTCCCCCTCCGCCGGCGGGCGGACGGGTTCGGTCGTCTCGTCGAAATGCTCCGGCCCGGCGAGGCCCGTGGGCCGCGCCTTCAGCCGGAGTTGCCGGTTGGCGTTCCTGAGCATGGGATCGGGATCGGGCGGCGTCAGACCCGCTCGATCACCGTCGCGATGCCCTGGCCGACGCCGATGCACATGGTGCAGAGCGCCCGGTCGAGGCCGCGCTCCTCCATCTCGTAGAGGGCGGTCGTGATCAGCCGCGCGCCGGACATGCCGAGCGGGTTCGCGCCGCCATTCGGGTTCACGTGCTCCGCGTCGTCCGGCAGACCGAGATCGCGGGTCACGGCAAGGCCCTGGGCGGCGAAGGCTTCGTGGAGTTGGATGACGTCGATGTCGCCGATCTTGAGGCCGAGCCGGTTCAGGAGCTTGTGGCTCGCCGGCGCCGGGCCGAAGCCCATGATGCGCGGCGCCACACCCGCCGTCGCCATGCCGATGA
The DNA here is from genome assembly GCA_036732525.1 of Pseudomonadota bacterium. GTDB lineage: Bacteria > Pseudomonadota > Alphaproteobacteria > Bin95 > Bin95 > VMCJ01. The sequence goes on from DAINCG010000091.1 coordinate 11,814, forward strand.
CCCGGGCGCGCGGCGTGAGACCATGCTTCTTCGCCGCCTCTTCGGAAGCGAGGATGAGGGCGCAGGCGCCGTCATTGACGCCCGAGGCATTGCCCGCCGTGACCGAGCCGCCTTCGCGGAAGGGCGCCCTGAGCTTGGCGAGGCCTTCGAGCGTCGTGTCGCCGCGCGGATGCTCGTCCGTGTCGACGACGATCGGGTCGCCGCGGCGCTGCGGGATCGTGACGGGCGTGATCTCCTTCGCCAGGCGTCCGTTCTTCTGGGCGGCGACGGCGCGCATTTGGGAGCGGTAAGCGAAGGCGTCCTGGTCCTCGCGGCTCACCTGGAATTCCTCGGCGACGTTCTCGGCGGTCTCCGGCATGGAATCGATGCCGTACTGCTTCTTCATCATCGGGTTGACGAAGCGCCAGCCGATGGTCGTGTCGTACATCTCGTTATCGGTGCGCGAGAACGCGGTCGTCGCCTTGCCCATGACGAAGGGCGCGCGGGTCATGCTCTCGACGCCGCCGGAGATCATGAGTTCGGCGTCGCCGGACCGAATGGCGCGCGCCGCCGTGCCCGTGGCGTCCATGCCGGAGCCGCAGAGGCGGTTGATCGTCGAGCCCGGCACCGTCGTCGGCAGGCCGGCCAGCAGGGCGGCCATGCGCGCGACGTTGCGGTTGTCCTCGCCCGCCTGGTTGGCGCAGCCGAAGATCACATCCTCGACGGCTTCCCAGTCGACGCTCTTGTTGCGCTCCATCAGCGCCTTCAGGGGGATGGCGCCCAGGTCGTCGGTGCGAACCTGCGCCAGCGAACCGCCATAGCGGCCGATGGGCGTGCGGACGGCGTCGCAGATATAAGCTTCGGGCATTCTCGGTCCTCCCGGTGGATCGGTTGTTTGGCTTTCGCCGCGCATCCTAGCCGGGCCCGCGCCGCCGCGCCAACGGGCGTAATACGCGCGATGAATCGACAGCCGTGCGGAGCAACCATTACAATAAGTACGGACGGCGCAATGCAATCCGGATGTCCGATGACCGAAGCTCCTTCCGTTTCGATCCGCGCCGACTTCGCGCGGAAGATCACCTTCGCCTCGACCCAGAACCATGCGGCGCTGCTGCACGCCCTGACGCTCGTCAATGCGGGCGACGCGGACCTCGACGATCTCGTGCTGGACCTGCGGACGGCGCCGGAGGTGCTCCGCCCGAAGACCTGGCGGATCGACAGGCTGGCCGCGAGCGGGGAGCGGCATATCGGCGACCGCGATCTCGTCGGCGACCGGGACCGCCTGTTCGCCCTGACGGAGC
>DAINCG010000092.1:0-775 GCA_036732525.1 Pseudomonadota bacterium
CGTCGGCGCAGACGTTTCCGGCAGTGCGACCGGGGCACTGCGGCTCGCTGGCGACAAGCGCGGCCGGCAGACCGTTGACGCCGACATGCGTTTCGCGAACCTCGCCGCGGGCGGCGTCGTGGTCGAAGCCGGACGGCTCACCGCCAAGGGCGGGGTCGACGGCGCATCGCGCCTCGATGTCGATCTCCGTGCGAGCGGCGTGAAGGCGGACGGCGCCGACGCGAAGTCCGTCCGGCTTACGTTGAACGGCCCGCTCAAGGGCGCCGACGTCCGGCTGACGGTCGACGGGGCCGCCGCGGGCGAGCCGCTCAAGGCCGATATCCGCGGCCGGCTCGCGGTCGATGACAAGGGGCAGCGGTTCGATCTGACGCGGGGTCAGGGCGCCTTCGCCGGCGCGCCGTTTACGTTGGCGCCGGGGCTCCGCGTCAACAACGGATCGTCCGGGCTTTCGGTCGCCGGGCTCGACTTCGCCTCGAAGCCGCTCGACCTCAAGGCGTCGTTCTCGTTGAACGGCGACCGGATCGACCTGCAGCTTCGCCAGGCGGACGCGGACCTGGACGCCATCGCGGAACTCGCGCCGGCCTTGCCGGTCAGCGGGGACCTTTCGGCGCAAGGCCGGATCGGCGGCACGATCTCGACGCCCACCGGGCGCATCGACCTCAAGGCGACGCGGCTCCGCATGAATGACGACCCCAACGCGCCGACGCTGGGCCTCGCGGGCTCGGTGACGCTGCGGCCGGGCCTGCTGGCGCTCGATTTCCAGGGCCAGGGCCTC
>DAINCG010000092.1:855-9914 GCA_036732525.1 Pseudomonadota bacterium
GAACTCGCCGCTGGACTTGCGCATCGCCTGGAACGGCGACGTCGGCCCGCTGATGGCGCTGGCGCCGGTCGACGGGCACCGGCTCTCCGGCGCCGGCGCGATCGACCTGACGGTGCGCGGCGTGGTCGACCGGCCGGATGCGCGCGGGACGGTGACGCTCGGGCCGGGCGTCTACGAGAACCTCGAGTATGGGACGAAACTCGAGTTCCAACTTATTGAAATTTTGGCGAATGGTCCGCGAATTGAACTCAAACCTTTCACCGCCAAGGCGGGCGGCGGCGAAATTTCGGTCGAGGCGAGCGCCGATCTCGACGGGGCCAGGGGCTATCCGTTCCAGGTGACCGCCGCGCTCGCCGACGCGCTCCTGGCGGCCCGCGACGACATCGTCGCCACGGCGTCGGGCAACGTCCGGTTGGAAAGCGGCAAGGGCGGCATGTCGGTCTACGCGCGGATCGACACGGAGAAGATCGAGGTCGAACTGATCGACAACCTGCCGGCCAGCATTCCGGAGCTCAGGGTGGTCGAGCTCGGTCCCTTGCCGCCGGGCCGGAAGGACGAGATCAAGGAGGAGAGCGGTCCCGGCCTGCCGGTCGCGCTCGATGTCGAGGTCGTGATTCCGGACCGCCTTTACGTCCGCGGTCGCGGTCTCGACTCCGAATGGAACGGTCAGATCGGCGTGACCGGCACGGCGGCGGCGCCGGTCGTGAACGGGCAGATAAATCTCAAGCGCGGGACGTTCGACCTGCTCGGCAAGCAATTGGAGCTGACGGAGGGCGTCGTCCGTCTGCAACCGAACGCCAGCGGCGAGTTGGAAGCCGTGATCGATATCCTCGCCGTATACGAGGGCAGCGACTTTTCGGCGAGCGTTCGTCTCGACGGTCTGGCGGACCAGCCGCAGATGACGCTGACCTCGACGCCGGATCTGCCGCGGGACGAAATCCTGGCGCGTCTGCTCTTCGGCAAGAACGCCGGCGCGTTGACCGCCATCGAATCGGTTCAGCTGGCGGCGGCGGTCGCGACGCTGACCGGCGGGGGCGGCGGCGGCTTCGATCCGATCCGCAGTATTCGCCAAGCGACGGGCATCGACGCGCTCCGCGTCGACACCAGCGGCGACGCCGGCCCGACCGTCGAGGCCGGCAAGTATGTCACAGACGACGTCTATATCGGCGTGAAGCAGGGCGCCACGGCCGGTCAGGGGTCGGTCGTGGTGGAGGTCGAGCTGTTCGACAACGTCACGGTCGAAAGCGAATCCAAGCAGGACGGCTCGCAAAAGGTCGGCGCGCGCCTTAAGTGGGACTATTAGGTCTTCCGAAAATCCGGACGCGCGACCGACATGAGCGACGACGAGCGTATCGTACTTGTCCTGCAAGGCGGCGGCGCGCTCGGCGCCTATCAGGCCGGCGCCTATGCTGCGCTTGCCGAGAGCGGCCACCGGCCGAGTTGGGTGGCGGGCATTTCCATCGGCGCCATCAACGCCGCGATCATTGCCGGGAACCCGCCCGAGCGGCGTGCGGAACGCCTGCATGAATTCTGGAACGGCGTATCGGCGGGTCTCGTCGGCCGGCCGCTCGTTCCCGGGCTCGTCGCACGTTCGATCTTCAATGAAGGCAGCGCCGCTCTTGCGGCGCTGGTCGGCGTCTCGGGCTTCTTCACGCCCCGCCTGCCGCCGGCGCCACTGCAGCCGGCCGGCTCATTGGAGGCGATCAGCTACTACGACACGACGCCGCTGCTGCGCACGCTGGAGCGGCTGGTCGACTTCGACCTGCTGAATTCGGGCGACGTTCGCCTGAGCGTCGGCGCCGTCAATGTCGGCAACGGCAATTTCGCCTATTTCGACACGCGCCGCATGCGCATCGAGGCGAAGCACATCATGGCGAGCGGCGCGCTGCCGCCGGGTTTCCCGCCGGTTGAGATCGACGGGCAGTTCTACTGGGACGGCGGCTTGGTATCGAACACGCCGCTGCAATATGTGCTGGACAGCGGCGGCGACGGCGAGGACCTCTGCGTCTTCCAGGTCGATCTGTTCAGCGCGCGCGGCCCGCAACCCCAGGCCATCTGGGAGATCGAGCACCGCGAGAAGGACATCCGCTTCTCCAGCCGCACCCGCCTCAACACGGATATCTTCAAGAATGCGCAGAAGCTGCGCCGCGCCGCGATGCGCCTCTCGGAGAAGCTGCCGGAGGAGTTGCGGGACGACCCGGACGCCAAGCTGTTGCGCGCGGCCGGCTGTGAGGCGACGGTCACGATCGTGCACCTGATCCACCGCCGCGCCGCTTACACGACCGGCTCCAAGGACTACGAATTTTCGCGCATTTCCGTCGAAGACCATTGGCGGTCGGGCGAAGCGGACGTCCGGCGTACGCTCCGGCAGCCGGCATGGGTCAACCGGACCCGGCCGGAGGACGGCGTCCAGATATTCGATCTCGCCCGCGACGGCACGGACTGAACCTTGGCCGGACATTTGGTCGCAAGCCCGGATGCGGCCTTCGCCCGAGACACCGTTTCGCGTTTTATCGAAGCCGTCGCCGCCGGCCGGCGCTGACGGCGTATCGGACGGGCGCGGGTCCAGCCCCCGCTTGTCGCACCGTCGCCTGGAAAGGGCCGCACATGCTTGGAAGTCTTGAAAACAAAGTTTGCATCGTGACCGGGTCCGCAGGCGGCCTCGGCAAGGCGATCGCGGCGCGCTATGTGGCGTCAGGCGGGAAGGTCGCCATCGCCGACCTCCGCCTCGACGCCGCCGAGGCGACCGCCGCCGAGCTGACCAAGCAGGGACCGGGCGAAGCGATGGCCGTCGCGATGGACGTGACCGACGAGGACGCCGTCAATTCCGGCGTCAAAGAGGTCGCGGACCGCTGGGGCGGCGTCGATGTCCTGGTCTCGAACGCCGGCATTCAGATCGTCCATCGGGTCGAGGAGTTTCCGTTCAGCGACTGGAAGAAGATGCTGGCGATTCACCTGGACGGCGCGTTTCTGACCTCGAAAGCCTGCATCCCGCACATGCAGAAGCGCGGCGGCGGATCGGTCATCCTGATGGGCTCCGTGCACTCGAAGGAGGCGTCGCCGCTGAAGTCCGCCTATGTTACGGCGAAGCACGGCTTGCTCGGGCTCGCCCGCGTCATCTCGATCGAGGGCGCACAGCACGGCATCCGCGCCAATGTCGTCTGCCCCGGCTTCGTGCGCACGCCGCTCGTCGAGAAGCAGATTCCGGAGCAGGCGAAGGAGCTCGGCATTTCGGAAGAGGAGGTCGTGAACCGCATCATGCTCGGCCGCACGGTCGATCAGGAGTTTACGACGCTGGAGGACATCGCCGAGGTCGCGCACTTCTTCGCGGCGTTCAAGACCAACGCGCTGACCGGCCAGTCCCTGATCGCCAGCCATGGCTGGGCGATGGAGTAGCGGGCTAGAGACCCCAGCGCAGCGCGATCGGATCGACCTCGCGCGCGAGCTCCAATAGCTCGGCCTTGGTCGCCGGGTGGAGCGGGCGCGTCGGGTGGCGGACGTGGTCGGAGGCGATTACGCCGCCCGCCTGCATGACCGCCTTGCAGGAGCGCCAGCCGCACTGCCGGTTCTCGTAGTTGATCAGGGGGAGCAGGCGGGCGTAGGTCGCCTTCGCGGCCGCGCGGTCGCCGTCCAGATGCGCCATCACCGCCGGACGGATCAGGTCCGGCAGCGTCGCGGACGTCATGGAGCCGGTGGCGCCGGCGTCCATGTCCGGGATCAGCGTGATCGCCTCCTCGCCGTCGAAGGGACCTTCGATCGCGTCGCCGCCCGCTTCGGTCAGCGCGCGGAGCTTCGCCGCCGCCTGGGGCGTTTCGATCTTGAAAAGCTTGACCTGCTCGATCTCGCGGGCAAGGCGGACCAGGAACGGCACGGATAGCTGCACGCCGGAAATCGGCGCGTCCTGGACCATGATCGGGATGCCGCCGGCCTTGGCCGCCCGGTCGAAGTGCTCGAACGTCGCCGCCTCGTCCGCGCGCAGCAGCGCGCCATGGTAGGGCGGCATCAGCATCAACATGGCTGCGCCCATCGCCGCCGCTTCCCGGGCGCGCGTCTCGACGACGGCGGTCGAGAAGTGTGAGGCAGTCACGACGATCGGGACGCGGCCCGCCGAATGCTCCAGGCAGAGTTTCGTTAAAACGGCGCGTTCTTCGTCACTTAGCAGGAATTGCTCAGAAAAATTCGCAAGTATGCAGATCCCGTCGACGCCCTGGTCGATCATGCAGTCGATGACCCGCCGCATGCCGTCCAGGTCGAGCGTTCCGTCGTCGTTGAACGGCGTCGGCGCGACCGGCCAGACGCCGTAATAGGGCTTCTTCGGCATGGATTACCTTCGCTTCACGCGGCTTTGGGGATTGCGGTCGAGAGGCGGTCCCGGAAATAGGGCATGACCTTTTCGGCGAAGATGCGCGCGGCCTTGGCGTGCGGATAGCCGGAAAGGCAGAAGCTCGTGCAGCCCGCCTCGGCGAATTCGTTCAGCGTCGCCGCGACCTGTTCCGGATTGCCGACGACGGCCACGCCCGCGCCGGCGCGCACCTGCGAGATGCCGGTCCAGAGATGCGGACCGATTTTGAGGTCGGGCCCGGACTCCTCCAGCAGTTTCCAGACTTGGCGGTTGGCTTCGGACGTGCGCCGAATGCCGTCGGCGGCGTTGGCGCGGCCGCGCATGTTGGCGAGCGCGAAGCGTTCCGCGCCGGCGACGAGGCGCGCCGCGTCGGCCCAGGCTTCCTCTTCCGTGTCCGCGCAGACGATCTGGAGACGCATGCCGAAGCTGAGCGCCGCCTCGCGGCCATGCTTGCGCGCGCGCTCCTTAAGGTCGGCGACCTTGGCGGCGATCCCGCTCGGCCGGTCGCCCCAGAACAGGTGGACGGTCGAATGCTTCGCCGAAATCTCCAGCGCATGCTCGGAGCCGCCCCCCAGAAAGAAGGGCGGGTGCGGCTGTTGCAGCGGCTTCGGCTCGATCGCCGCGTCGACCTGATAGTGCTTGCCCGCGAAGCCGATCGGGCTTTCGCTCGACCAGAGCCGCTTCATGATCTGGACTTCTTCGTCCATTTTCTCGTAGCGGACGGCCTTGGAATCCGGAATGCCGTCGGCCTTGGTGTCGTCGTCGTTGATGCCGGCGATCAGGTTGACGCAGATGCGCCCGCCCGACATCTGGTCCATCGTCGCGAACATCTTCGCCGAGAGCACCGGATTGCAGTAGGCGGAGCGAAGCGCGACCAAGGGCGCGACGTTCTTCGTGCGGGCAAGGTAGTAGGAGCCGACGACGGTCGCCTCCCAGCAATGCGCGTTCACCGGCATCAGCATGTAGCTGAAGCCGGCATTGTCGACGACATCGACGATCTCGTCGAACAGCGCCCGGCTCTGTGGAATATGCGCCGCCGGATCGGCGAGGCAGGTGCTGTCGCCGCTGGTCGGCAGAAACCAGCCGAAGGTGATCTCGGAACCGGCCATGTCGGAGTCTCCCGCGATTGCAGAGGCTCCGACTATAGCGCAGTCCCGCCGGCGCGCGAGATTACGGCAGGAGCGACGCCGTGCTGACGCTGTGCACGTTCCAGGCGCCTTCCGTCGCGACGAACGAATAGCCGTTGAAGCCGCCCGTAATGGACTGGTCCGTCGTCTCCAGGATGACCTCGTTGTTGATCGAGACCGTCATCAGGCCAGCGCCGTCTCGGGTCCAGACGAGGTTCTGGCGCCGGCCGTCGCCGAGGCTCGTCACGCCGGTCTTCGAGGCCAGCGTCGTCGTCGTCCCGCCGGAATTGGCGACGAGGCTCAGGCGGTTATTGGCGTCCTTCTCGTAGACCAGCCGGTAGCCGCTGACGATGTCGTTGCCGAGATAGGGGCCGAGGTGCATCGAGTCGGCCCGGTTGGCCGCGCCCAGCAACTGCGTCCGGATTTCGAAGCCGTTCGCGATGTCGTTGCCCTGCGCGATCGCGCCGATGCCCCCGAGGTTGACGCCGAGCGCCTGGCCCAGCACGCCGACGACCGCCTGTTCGCCGACGCCCTGCGGAACTTCGGCGATCAGATAGCCGTCCGCGACGCGGAACGTGCCGGAGTGCACGCTCCAACTCGGATTGACCGTGTAGTCGCCATCTTCGAAATCGTCGCTCATGACGATCGCATAGTTCGGCGCGGCCGGAGCGGGCGGCGCGCCGCCGGCGAGGCTTTCAAGCAGGTCGGCGGTCACATCGGCCGAACTGTCGAGGCCATTGTCTCGCCTGTAGGCTTGGATGGCGCTTCGGGTGGACGGACCCATTACGCCGTCGGCCGGGCCCGCGCTGTACCCGCGTTCGTTCAGCGCGGACTGCACCTTCGCGATATTTTCCGGCGTGTTCAGGACCTCAGGGGTTCCCTGCGCAAGCTGGTCCGCCAGCGTCTGGCTCGGCTGTCCGGTGGCCGTGTCGCCCCGGTCGCGCTGATAGGCGGCGATGGCGGCGCGGGTCTTGGCGTCGACCTGCCCATCAACGACGCCGGTGTCATAGCCGCGCGCATCGAGGCCGCGCTCGATGTTGGCGAGCGTCGCGGTCGAAAGGCCGCCGCTGTTGGCGCCTTCAGCCTTGTCGCGGATCTGGCGCGCGATCTTGTATTCGAACACGCCGTCCACGGGCAGGCCGTTGTCGCGCTGGAATGCGCCGATGGCGGCGCGGGTCTGGGCATCAACGACCCCGGTCGTCGCCACGCTGTAGCCAAGCTTCGCCAGCCGTTCCTGGGCGGCGCGCACGGCCTCCGGATCGGGCGTCGAGGCCGCCGGCGGCGCGGCGGCCTGACGGTTCTGGCGGATGTGCGAGAGCAGGCTGATGCTCGCCTGGCCAGTGACCAGCAGATTGTTCTTGCGCTGATATTCCGCGATCGCGCTCCGCGTGCGCGAGCCCATGAGGCCGTCCGCCGGCCCCGCATCATAGCCCTGGTCGTTGAGCGCCGCCTGGATGTCGCGGACCGTCGGATCGTAGGCCGCAAGCTGGTAGACGGAGCCTGGAGTCGTCTGGACCAGCGGGCCGGCGACGGCGGGAGCGGCCACCGCAGCGGCAATGGCGAGGGAACTGGCGGCGATATGGAACTTCATGAACTTGTCTCCCGGTCGATCAGCCCAAGCATATGGGGCCTACTGTAGCAAAGATAAGACCGAAGCCGCCTCTCCGGTTCCGTGAGAGCGGTCGGGATTGGCGCCGGAGGGGGGCCGCGCTTATGTCACGCCGGCGAGCGGGCGAAAATGTGGCGCCGCGCATTTTCAGCGAGGAAGCATGTCGAAAACACTCATTCGGCGCTGGAGCGCCGCGGCCGTTTTGATCGTCGCGCTCGTCGTCGGCGCGCGTCCGGCGGCGGCCGAAAAGGTCGGCGAGGTCGACGTCGACTTCTTCGGCAACGATATCGTCGTCGAGGCGATCGCCGATCCGAAGGTCCAGGGCGTCACCTGCCACGTCGCCTATTTCGAACGCGGCGTGATCGACCGGCTGTCGAAGGGCAACTGGTTCGAAGACCCCTCGAATTCCTCGATCGCCTGCCGGCAGACCGGCCCGATCGTCATCGGCGACATCGAGCTCGACGAAGAGGGCGAAAAGGTGTTCCAGCAGCGGCAATCGCTGATCTGGAAGTCTGTCATCGTCCGCCGCATTTATGACAAGACGACCGACACGTTGATCTACCTGGCCCACAGCAAGGAAATCGTCGACGGCTCCGCCAAGATGTCGATCTCGACGGTGCCGCTCTACGGCCAGAACCCCGTCTGGAAAAAGGACGACTAGCGGCTGATCTTTAGGAACCCGACGATCTCTTTCGTCCGGTCCAGAATCGGCTCCGCGACGGCGCGGGCGCGCGCGGCCCCGACGCTGAGTTTCCGGTCGATTTCCGCGGGATCGGCGAGCATGCGCCGCATTTCCGACGTGATCGGGCTCAACACGGAGACTGCAAGGTCGGCGAGCGCCGGCTTGAACTGGCCGAAGCCCTTGCCGCCATACTCCCCGAGCACATCCGCCGCCGAGCTGTCGGAGAGCGCCGCATAGATGCCGACGAGATTGGCGGCCTCCGGGCGGCCTTCCAGCCCCGCCGGATCGGACGGCAGCATTTCGGGGTCCGTCTTGGCGCGCTTGATCTTCTGGGCGATCGCGTCGGCGTCGTCGGTCAGGTTGATGCGCGACTGGTCGGACGAATCCGACTTGCTCATCTTCGCCTTGCCGTCGCGCAGGCTCATGACGCGCGTCGCCTCGCCGAAGATTTGCGGTTCGGGCAGGGGAAAGTACTCGACGCCGAACTGGTTGTTGAAGGCGCCGGCGATGTCCCGGGCGAGCTCCAGGTGCTGCTTCTGGTCATCGCCGACCGGCACGTGCGTCGCATGGAACAGCATGATGTAGGCGGCCATCAGGACTGGATAACCGAAGAGGCCGAGGCTCGCCTGCTCGCGGCGCTTGCCGGCCTTTTCCTTGAATTGCGTCATGCGGTTCAGCCAGCCGATCGGCGTCAGCGACCCCAGAATCCAGGCGAGCTCGGCATGCAGGCCGCCAAGGGCGCTCTGGTTGTAGATCGCACAGCGCTCGGGATCGACGCCGGACGCCATATAGGCGGCCGCCACTTCCCGCGTGGCGCGGGTCAGCTCGGCCGGATCCTGCGGCACCGTGATCGCGTGCATGTCGACCATGCAGAAGAAGCATTCATAGTCGTTTTGCAGCGCCACCCAGTTCCTGACCGCGCCCAGGTAGTTGCCCAGGTGAAGGTTTCCGGTCGGCTGCATGCCGGAAAAAATGCGGTTCATGGCGCGTCGCTCGATTGGGGAATGCGGGCCAGTTTATCGGGCGCGATGCGCCCGCGCGTCAAGCTTTGCGCGGGCCGTGCCGCAATTCGCGGATCGCCGCATCGAGCCGGGCCGCGCCGGAGACGTGGGCGCAGGCGAGATAGACGAGTCCGCCGGCCGCGCAGAGCGCCAGTACGGCCGCCAACAGCGTCCAGCCGCCGCCGGCGAGCCGGGCGGTCGGCCCGGCCGCGCCGAGGAGGGCGCCGGCCATCACGAGGGCGGAGACGAGGAGGCCGGCGACGCGCCGGCCGAACCGCGCGTCGGGGCGAAGCCAGTC
>DAINCG010000092.1:9924-10278 GCA_036732525.1 Pseudomonadota bacterium
TGCCGCCTGGATCCAGGCGGCGAGCGTCGTCGCGAGCGCCAGCCCGACATGGCCGAGGGGGCCCATCAAGGCGAGGCTGAAGGCGATGTTGAGGACGACGGACACGCCGGCGATCCGGGCCGGCGTGCGGGTGTCGCCGCGCGCGAAGAACGCCGGCGCCCGCGCCTTCGCCAGCACGAACGCCGGCAGGCCGGACGCGTAGGCGACCAGGGCCGCAGCCGTCGCGGCGACGTCCTCCGGTCCGAAGGCGCCGCGGGCGAAGAGGGCGCGGACCAGGAGGTCCGGGATGGCGAGCGCGGCCGCCGCCGCCGGCAGAGTAAGCCAGAGCGCGATTTCGAGGGCCCGGTTGAGGCT
>DAINCG010000092.1:10328-13060 GCA_036732525.1 Pseudomonadota bacterium
GGCCGACGCCGATCACGCCGAGCGGCAGCTGATAGACCCGGTCGGCATAATAGAGGTGGCTGATCGCGCCGACGGACAAGAGCGAGGCGAGCTGGGAGCCGACGACGATGTTGATCTGCGTCGCGCCGGCGGCGAGGACGCCGGGACCCATCTTCCGTCCGACCGCGCGAACCGTGGCCGTCAGGCGCGGCAGGCCGAGGCGGAGATCGTAGCCGGCGCGCCGCGCGGCGAGGGCGACCAGCAGAAGCTGCGCCACGCCGGCAATCGCGACCGCGGCGGCGAGAACGTGGCCCGGCGTTTCGCCGAGATCGGCAAAGCCCGCCATGCCGGCGATCATGATCAGGTTCAGCAGGATCGGGGCCGCGGCGGCGGCCGCGAACCGGCCGATGCCATTCAGGACGGCCCCGAACAGAGCCGTCAGCGCCATCAGCGCCAGGTAGGGAAAGGCGAGGCGCGACATGCCGACCGCATGCTCGAATTGCTGCGGGTTTTCCAGGAAGCCGGGCGCCAATGCCGCGACCAGCGCCGGCATCGCGATCTCGGCGACTGCGGTCAGCAGCACGCCGCCCAACACGACGGCCGCCAGGGTTTCCTCCGCCGTGCGCCGCGCTTCGACGGGGCCGTCCCGCGTTAATGCGGCGGCGAAAATCGGCGCGAAGGCGGCGTTGAACGCGCCTTCCGCAAACAGGCGGCGAAACAGGTTCGGCAGGCGGAACGCCATGAAAAACGCGTCGGCCACCGGTCCCGCGCCGAGCGTCGCTGCGATCATCAGATCGCGGACGAAGCCCAGAACGCGGCTGAACAGTGTATACAGGCCGACGACGGCGGCGGAGCGAAGCAGGTTCATGGACGCCTCCATACCCGCAACGGCGGGCGACGAAAACGGCGAAGCGGCGGCGATGCTTGGGCAGGACGCACTGGATGCGATGACGGCCAATGACGGGCAGCGGGCGGCGTTGCTCGTTCTTGGCGGCATCCCTGCGTCTGAGGCCGCGTCCGCCTGCGGACCGCTCTTGCGAAGCGCCGATGCGGCGACGGCTGTCGCGCACGATCGGTTCGCCGTCCTGGCGCCGCATCTGCGCGAAACCGGCGGCGCCGCCGACCTGGCCGCGCGCATGCTGCATGCCCTGCCGGCGTTCGTGCGCCGTCGCGCCGCGATCGGCATCGCCATTGCGCCCGACGATTCGAGCGACTGGGAGAAGCTGCTCGACGTCGCGGAAATGGCGCTCCGCCGCGCGGAGCAGTATGTCGGCGGCCGGTTCGCCTTTCCGGACCAGGAGCGGGACGAGCGCTGGCGAATCGGGCCGCTGCTTGCTGGCGCGATCGCGGAAGCGTTGGCCGAAAACCAGTTTCATCTCGTCTTTCAGCCGATCGCGCGCCTGGCGGACGGGGAGGCGATCAGCGCCGAGGCGCTGATCCGCTGGCCCCGACCGGGCGGCGAGACCTGGTCCCCCGCCGTATTCATTCCAGAGGCGGAACGGCGCGGGCTGATCGAGCCGATCACCGCCTGGACGATGCAGGCCGCCTGCCGCCGCCTCGCCGCGGCGCCGCTCGGTTTGACCGTCGGGGTCAACCTGTCGGGCGCGATGCTGGGGTTCGGGGCGGCCGAAATGGTGGAGGGCGTGCTGCGGACGACCGGCGCCGATCCGCGCCGGCTGATCGTCGAGGTGACGGAGACCGCCGCCTTCCTGGACCTGCCGGCGGCGCTGGCGGACGTTGCGGCGATCCGGGGCCTTGGTTGCGGCGTTGCGATCGACGACTTCGGGGCCGGGAACGCATCGCTCGGATATGTCGTGAAGCTGCCGGCCACCCGGATCAAGCTGGACGCCAGCCTGACGCGCGCCTTCCGCGCCGACGCGCGGGCCGCCGCGGCTATCCGGGCGACGGCCAGACTGGCCGCCGACATCGGCGCGGACGTCGTCGCGGAGGGCGTCGGGGACGCCGAAACGGCGGCCGGGCTCGCCGACGCCGGGGTGGCGCTTGGCCAGGGACGGCTGTTCGGCGGGCCGGAAATCGCGCTTCCCGCTTGACTTCGCGCCCGGCGGCGCGTAACACCCGCCGCACTTCCGACGACGCGGATGGTCCTGCCAAGCCTGCAGGGTGGTCCCGGCGCGTTTTTGCGCGTCTATCGGAACAAAAACAAACCTAGCCTATAGGGACATCGGAATCATGGCGAAGCGCGAAAACGCGAAGTACAAAATTGACCGCCGTCTTGGCGTGAATCTCTGGGGGCGGCCGAAGAGCCCGGTCAACAAGCGGGAATACGGCCCGGGCCAGCACGGCCAGCGGCGCAAGAAGCTTTCCGACTTCGGCGTCCAGCTGCGCATGAAGCAGCAGCTCAAGGGCTACTACGGCAACATCTCGGAAAAGCAGTTCCGCAAGTACTACCAGGAAGCCGTGCGCCGGAAGGGCGACACCGGCGAAAACCTGATCGAGATCCTGGAGCGCCGGCTGGACGCGGTGGTCTATCGGATGAAGTTCGTGCCGACCGTCTTCTCCGCCCGGCAGATCGTCAATCACGGCCACATCCGCGTGAACGGCAAGCGGGTCAACATCCCGTCCTACCAGGTGCGCGACGGCGACGTGATCGAGCTTGGCGACAAGGCCAAGACCATGGCGCTCGTGCTGGAGGCCATTCAGTCGGCCGAGCGCGAGGCCCCCGACTACGTCGAAGTCGACTACAACGCGCTCAAGGGCTCGTTCGTGCGCGGCCCGAAGCTGGCGGACGTGCC
>DAINCG010000093.1:0-5387 GCA_036732525.1 Pseudomonadota bacterium
GCAAGCAGGCTCTGCAACGCGATGAAGGCAATGAAGGAGAGGGTCAGCAGCAGGCCCGGCAGGATGCCGGCGATGAACAACTGGCCGATCGAAACGTTGGCGAGCGAGCCGTAGACCAGGAGATTGACGCTCGGCGGGATCAGGATGCCGAGCGTGCCGCCGGCGGCGAGCGAGCCGAGCGACCGGCTCTGGCTGTAGCCGTGCCGCTCCAGCGACGGCAGCGCCACCGTGCCGACGGTTGCCGCCGTCGCGACCGACGAGCCCGAGGTGGCGGCGAAGAGGGCGCAGCAGCCGATATTGGTGTGCAGCAGGCCGCCCGGCAGGCCGCCGAGCCAGAGCGCCAGCGCGCCGTACATGCGGTCGGCGATGCCGCTGCGCAGCAGAAGCTCCCCCAGCAGCACGAAGAGCGGGATCGCGGTCAGGATGTTTTCGTTCTGCACGCCCCAGAGCACCGGGCCCATCGACTGCAAGAGCGGCCAGCCATAGAGCAGCACGCCGCCGACGACGCCCAACAGGACCATGATGACGGCGATCGGCAGGCCGAGCAGCAGCAGGCCGATCATCGCCGCGAAGCCGACCAGGACCTCGGCTACGCCCATCGGACGGCCCTCCGCCGGATCATCGCCTTGCCTGGTCGGCGAGCTCTTCGGCGACCTCCTCTTCCGCGCCGCGCGGGTTGAAGGTCTCCGCGATCGTGCGCCAGCGCCCGGCGGCGGCGAGGCGGACGGCGTAGAGGCCGAGCCCGATCGCGGCGATCGCGAAGATCGCGAGCGCGGCGTACCAGGCGCCCTGCGGCCAGATCAGCGGCGTCGCCCAGGGCGTGGCCGCCGTCGAGCCGTAGCTCAGCGTGTCCTCGATCACGAACCAGCCGACATAGAGAAAGAACCCGCCGAGGCCCGCAAGCGAGACGGCGGCGACGCAGTCGAGCAGCGCCTGGACCCGCGTCGGGAAGCGCCGGTGCAGGATGTCGATGCGGATATGCGCGCGTTCGATCAGCGCCACGATGAAGGCGAGCGACGAGCCGACCGCCAGCACGTAGCCGCCAAGCTCGTCGGCGCCCTGGAGGGAGGTGTTGACGAGCTTCCTGAGCAGCGTCTCCAGCCCGACGAAGGCGGAAAGGGCGAGCAGGCTCCAGCCGAAGAGGCGGCTGATATAGGTGGTCAGGCGGTCCATGACGTTCGTCCGATGCGGCGGAGCGGCGACTGCGCCGCCCCGCCGGTTTCGGTCAGAAGCCGCGCGCGGCCCCGACGGTCTCCATCCACTTGGCGGAGCATTCCGCATTGGAGGCGTCGCAGACCTCCTTCCAGGCCGGGAAGGAGGTTTCGGTGACCGCGCGGCCGATCAGCGCCCGATCCTCGTCGGTCACCTCGACGAGTTTCAGGGAATAGGGCTTGCCGGTCTCGCAGGGCTCGGCGCCGACATTGCAGCGCACCGCGTCCTCGAAGATCTTCTCCGAATAGGCCCAGATCTCGGCGATCAGGCTGTCGAAGCCCGCCTGCAGCTTCGCCTGGTCTTCCGGCGACATCTTGTTCCAGACGTCCAGGTTGATGCCGTAGCCGTTCATGGCGAGCTGGAAGGCGATCGGCAGGGTGTAGGCCGTCACCTCCGGCCAGCCGGCGGAGTTGGCCGAACTCGGGCCGGTGATCGCGCAGTCGACGACGCCGCGCGCGAGCGACTGCTGCACGTCCGGGAAGCTCAAGGGTACGGGCGTGCCGCCGACGAGGGAGACGAAGTTGGCGAGGTTCTGGTCGTAGACGCGCACCTTCTTGCCGGAGAGGTCGGCGAGCTTCGAAATCTCCGGCTTGCAGAACAGGACCTGCGGGCCGAACGGCCAGACGCCCAGGAGCTTCGTGTTGAACCGCTCCTGCAGGCGGGCGTCGACCACCGGCGCGAAGAGATCGACCGTCTGCTTGCCGGTCGGATAGTCCGGATTGAGGCCGACCAGATCGAGGCCGAGGATGGTCGGCTCGTCGCGGCTGACCTGGCTCAAGCGCAGGGACACGATGCTGAACAGGCCGCTCTTCAGGATGCGGAGCTGTTCGGTGTCCTTGATGCCTGTCACGTCGACCGGCTGGTAGGACACCTCGATGTCGAGACCGGTGCGTTCCTTGATGTTCTCGAAGAACGGCTGCTCGATGTTCTTCTGGATCAGGCCGGTCGCGACCGGCTGGCCCATCACGCGAAGGGTTTCGGCGCTCGCGGCGCCCGTCTGGAGCGGGGCCGCGAGCAACGCCGCGGCCGCGATTGCGGCCGTGCGCAGGTTAAGGGTCATCGGATCTATCCTCCTTGTTGAATGGATTCGGCCAGGGCGGCGGCGCGCAGCCTTGGTCACAGGCGTCACGCCGCACTGCCTTCCGCCATCCAGGCGGCGAGCGTCGGGTCGAGCCCGACGGACGCCTTGCCGGGCGGACGGGCGAAGCGGCCCTTCGCGGCGCCACGAGGCGCAATGGTCACGAGCGCCTCGGCGAGCTTCACGGCGGCCGCGATCGGATCGATCACGACCGCTGGCGCGTCCTTGCCGACCGTCGCGGCGAGGCCGGCGAGCGGCGCGCCGCCCAGGATGACGACGTCCGCGCCGTCCTCTGTCGCCGCCAGGCGCACCAACTCAGACAGTTCGTCCGTCATCGCCGGACCGACCTTCGCGATGTCGAAATCGGCGCAGGCCGGCGTCCGCACGCCCGCGAACCGACTGGCGAGGCCGGTCGCCTGCACGAGGTCGGTGAACCAGGTCCGCATCACGGGCGCGAAGGTGACGATGGCGAAGCGCTCGCCCAGCAAGTTGGCCGTATGCACGGCCGCTTCGGCCATGCCGACGACCGGGATGTCGAAAAGCTGCCGCGCCGCCTTCAGGCCAGGATCGCCGAAAGCCGCAATTATCGCAGCGTCCACTTCGCCTGCCGCCTCCGCGATCATCTCCATGGCGACGACGCCGCCGACCTGGGCGTCGGCGAGCGACGAGAGATAGGGGAAACCGCGCTTGGCGGTACGGGCGACGATCTCGACGTTCGGCCCGGCGGCCGCGCAGGCGGCGGCCGCCAGGCGCTCGGTCATCGCCGCCGTCGTGTTGGGGTTGGCGACGAGCAGCCTCATTGGATCATCCGGTTCAGGCCGACGGTGCGGGAGCCGACGATCAGCGCGATCAGCGCCAGCACGATCAGGCCCGTCGACATCGCGGCGATCGACGGATCCGGCTGCTCCTCCAGATATTGCAGCATCTTGATCGGCAGGGTCTTGTTGCGGGCATCGGTCAGGAAGATCGAGATCGGATAGTTGTCCATCGACGCGAGGAAGGCGAAGAGGCCCGACGTCAGGAAGGCCGGCGCCAGGTTGGGCGTCAGCACCTTCAGCACCGCCATCGGGTAGCTGAGGCCGAGCGTGCGCGCGGCGTCGACCAGCGAGAAATCGAACGACGCCATCGCGGCGAGCAAGGTCCGCATGACGAAGGGCAGCGTCACGACGATGTGGCCGAGCAGCAGGCTCCAATAGGCGTCGCGAAGATCGATGCCGCGCAGGAACTGCAAGAGCGCCACGCCGACGACGAGGCCCGGCATCATCAGCGGCGAGACGAAGAAGGTCGCGATGCCCTCGCGCCCCGGCATCCGGCCGCGCACCACCGCGATCGAAGCGGCGGCGCCGACGACGAGGCTGATCGCGGTCGAGACGACGGCGAGGTTCAAGGACAGCATGACCGCGTCGTAGAGGCCGCTCCGCCGCTGCATCGCCTCGTACCAGCGGAACGACCAGTCGGGCGGCGGCAGGGTGTAGATCGGCGTCGAGGCGAAGGAGACCGCGACCGTGATGACGAGCGGCGTCATCAGGAAGACGACGGCGAACCAGGCGATCGCCCAGCTCGTCCAGACGGCGGCGCGGTCCACGGACGTCATCGCCGCGCCCCTTCGAGCCGGGTCGCGAGCCAGCTGGACCCCAGGACGACGATGGTCGCGATGATCAGCAAGATCGCGGAGATGGTCGAGCCGAGCTGCTCGTTCCGGAGATAGAGATAGGACCGGGCGATCAGCATGGAGAGCGTCTGTTGCCGTTCGCCGACGATCAGGCTCGGGATCACGTACATCGAGACGGCGAGCGAGAAGGTGAAGGCGGCGCCCGCCACGACGCCGGGCAGAGTCAGCGGCAGCGTCACCCGCGTGAAGCGGAAGAGCGGCGATGCGCCGAGCGAGGCCGCGGCGTCCGGCAGGCTGCGGTCCAATTGGCGGACGACGGCGTAGATCGGCAGCACCATGAACGGCAGAAAGACGTTGGCCGCGCCGATCACGAGCGCGGTTTCGGTAAACAGCATCCTGACCGGCTGATCGACGATGCCGAGACCGATCAGCGTCTGGTTCAGGACGCCGTTCGATCGGAACAGAATCGACCAGGCGAACGCCTTCACGATGACGCCGACGGAGAGCGGCAGCACCATCGCGACCAGGATCAGCGTCTGCGTGAAGCCGCGGGCGCGGGCAAGCGCGAAGGCGGTCGGATAGGCGATGACGAAGGCGAGCAGCGTCGTCAGCAGCGCGACGCGCAACGTCCGCCAGAGGACGGTCAGATTGTAGGGATCGGCGAAGAATTCGGCATAGGCGGCGAGCGAGAAGGCGCCCGTCTTGTCGATCAGGCTCTTGCCCAGCAGCATGACGAGGGGCGCGGCGAACAGGATCGCCAGGTAGACGAGGCCCGGGGCCGCGAGCCAGGCGATCGGGTCGGGGCGCGCGACGCCCTTCATGCGCCCGATCACGTACCGGTCTCGTAGATCAGCGTGTCCTCGACCCGCCAGGCGAGCCGGACCCGGTCGCCGCGCGCCGCGCCGGCATAGAGGCCCGGCAGTTCGCAGAGGATGCGGTCGCCGTCGTTCGCCACGCCGTGAAGCTGGGTCTTGGCGCCGAGGCACATGACGTCGGCGAGGCGCGCCTCGACAACGTTCCGGCCATCGGCGGACGCGTCTTCGGAAAGCGCCATCAGTTCCGGCCGCACAGCGACCGTGGCGGGCGCGCCGACCGGCAGTCCGCCCGGCGCCCGTACGGGCCCGAGCGCCGTCTCGACCGTTGCGACGTCGCCCTCGACGGTCGCAACCCGGCCGGTGAGGCGGGTCGAGAGGCCGACGAAGTCCAGCACGAAGGCGGTCGCCGGCCGGGCGTAGAGCTCCCCGGGGGCCGCGAACTGTTCGATCCGACCGCTGTTCATGACGGCGATGCGGTTGGAGACGGCGAGCGCCTCCTCCTGGTCGTGGGTCACGAAGATCGCGGTGATGCCCCGGTCCTGCAGCAGAGTCTTCAGCTCGACCTGCATGGTCTCGCGGAGCTTCCGGTCGAGGGCGGAAAACGGCTCGTCGAGCAACAGCAGGTCGGGCTGGACCACGAGGGCGCGGGGGCCGGCGACGCGTTGCTGCT
>DAINCG010000093.1:5501-13058 GCA_036732525.1 Pseudomonadota bacterium
CGCGCGCCTTCAGGCCGAAGGCGACGTTCTCGGCGACGGACAGATGCGGGAAAAGCGCGTAGTTCTGGAAGACGACGGAGACGTTCCGCTTGTGCGCCGGCATCCGGGTGACGAGCCGGCCGCCGATCGCGATGTCGCCGGCGTCGGCGATGACGAGGCCGGCGATCATCCGAAGCAGCGTGGTCTTGCCGCAGCCGGACGGCCCCAGCAGCGAGACGAGCTCGCCCTCGGCGACGCGGAAGTCCACGCTGTCGATCACCGTGACGCCGCGAAACGCCTTCGCGGCGCCGACGACCTCGAGATAGCGCGCATCCCCGGCCGCAGCCGGGGATGCGGCTTCGGCGGGCGTCATTACGCGGCCATCAGCTTGTCGAAGCGCTCGATCCACTCGCGCCGGTTGGCGCTGACGAAGGCCCAGTCCGGCGAGAAGATCGGCACGCCCGGCGGCGTGGCGGCGCCGGCCTTGACCGTGGTGTTCGCCGGCAGCGAGGACGCGAAGTCGGCGATCTCCGCCTGCATGGTCGGCCCAAGCATCTCGTTGACATAGGCCTTGGCGAGGTCCGGATTGGGGCCGCCCTTCACCAGGCAG
Organism: Pseudomonadota bacterium; assembly: GCA_036732525.1. Lineage (GTDB taxonomy): Bacteria > Pseudomonadota > Alphaproteobacteria > Bin95 > Bin95 > VMCJ01. Next base: position 6,091 of record DAINCG010000093.1, read on the forward strand.
ATGCCGGACGGCATGGCGAAGATGCCTTCCTTGGGCGCGGCCAAGTCGACCGGCACGCCCTCCGCCTTCCGCGGCAGCGCGTAGGAGGAGAAGTTGCCGGCGAGCATGGAGATCTCGCCCTGCTCCAGGAGATTGAAGGACTGGCTCATCACCGCGTAGGTGGTCAGCACGTTGGGCTTCAGTTCCGCCAGCTTGTCGAAGGCGGCGTCGATTTCGTACTGCGCCTCGGCGAAGGGCTTGCCGGTGCCGAGCATCGCGGCGGCGAACAGGGTCCACATGCCTTCGGTGTTCTGCAGCGACGGGATGATGACCTTGCCCTTGGCTTCGGGCGCCCACATCGCCGCCCAGCTCGGCACGCCGTCCGGCAGCATGTTCGTGTTGTAGGCGACGCCGGCCCAGGGCTGCACGTAGTTGCACCACATGCCGTCCATGTGAACCGCGTCGGGACGAAGGGACGTCATGTTGGGCGTGGCGTCCGGCGTGATCTTGTCGAGGAGGTCGAGTTCGACCGCCTGGATCATCACGGGATCGTCCATCTGGACGACGGAAAGATAGGGCGCGTCCTTGTTCGAGCGCATCTTCTCGAGATTGACGGAGGACTTGGTGCCCTCGAACAGGATGTCCGCGCCGATCGCCTTCTTCATGTGGGGCGCGACGATCTTTTCCATCCAGGACGTGTGGCTGCCCGCGCAGCCGATCACGATTTCCTTGGATGCAGCCCGCAGGATCGAGGGCGCCGCGATCGCGCCCGCGGTCGCCGCCGCCGTCGTCGCCAGGAAACGGCGCCTGGAGACGCCGGAGGTCCGCTTCGATGTCGTCATGTCTTTCGCTCTCCCCTTGCTGGCCGCCGTGAGCGCGACGGCGATGCGGAATGGCATGCCATTTGTGGGGATTACGTCAAAGCAGTCGCGGGATCGCAACCAAAATCAGCCGCGCGCGCACAGATTCTTCGGAAATGCCGAAAATATAGTCTGATCGACCAATAAGTAGACAGCGGCGCTCAGAAGTATGGTGTTTTTGTGCGCAGGCGCGCCGCGCAGGTCAGGAGGTCGCGGCCTCGTCCAGCGCCCGGGCGACGGCGTCGCCGGTATGCTTGAGGTGGATGCGCCAGGTTTCGGCTGCCTTGGCGGCGTCGCCGGCGCGCAGCGCCACCATCAGCGTCTGGTGTTCGCCGACGGCCTCGCGCCAGCGCGCCGCATCCATGATCGCCATGTAGCGGCCGCGTCGCGCACGCAGGCTGAGCCGGCCGTGGCTTTCCGCCAGCACGTCGCTGCCGCATTCGGCGACGATATAGTCGTGCACGGCGCTGTTGGCGGCGAAATAGGCGTCGAGATTGCGGTTGTGGTAGTCGGCGACCATCGCCGCGTGCAGCTCTTCGAGGCGGCCGAGCATGTCCGGCGTCATCCGGGTCGCGAAATTGGCCGCCGCCAAGCTCTCCAAGGCGGCGATCACCTGGAAGAGATCGAGGGCGTCCTTGCTGGAATATCCCGTCACGCGTGCGCCGCGATTCTTGGAGATCTCGACGAGGCCATCGGCTCTCAGCAGTTTCAGCGCTTCCCGGATCGGCGTCCGCGAGACGTGCAACTCTCGGCCAAGCGTCCGTTCGACAATGCGGTCGCCCGGATTGAGCTCGCCCTTAACGATTGCGCCGCGGAGCGCATCCGCAACGAATTCCGCCAATGCAGCGGCGTCTGCTGTGGTCGTCATGGTTGCGAGGTCGGTCTCCGGAACGGGGCGCGGTCGCAACAATATCCCGAGGTCCCGGCGGAATGCACCCCGTTTACGCGGCGGCGCGCGCCCGGCGCCAAAGCGCTTGGGCGACCGCCTCGGCGTCGCGGAGGACGTCGTCCGCCGAGAAACGCGTCGGTTGTCCGTCCGCGAGGACGATCTCGCCCGCGACGATCACGTCGCGGACGTTCGAGCCGTTCCCGGAATGCACCAGGATGCCGACGCCGTCGATCACCGGCCGCAAATTTGGCGCATCAGCTGCGAAAACGACGATGTCGGCGGCATATCCCGGCGCGATCCGTCCGAGTCGGCCGGTCATGCCAAGCGCCGCGCCGCCGCCGTCGAGTCCCCATCCGAAGGCGGTCGCGGCGTCGAAGACGAAGCGGCCGCCGGCGCGAAGTCGGGCGACAGCGATCGCCGTGCGCATGGCTTCCAGCATGTCCGCGGACTTGCTGTCGGTCGCCAGTGCGATGTTGCAGCCGGCGGCGGCGAGCGCCTCGACCGGCGCCCACTGGCCGCCGGTCGCGTTGCCGACGGGGACGTGCGCGACATTAATCCGCGCCGCGGATGTCCGCGTCCGAGAGGCAGATGCAATGGGCCGCCGTCATGCGCGCGTTCAGCAGGCCCGCCGCGTCGAAATATTCGGCCGGCGATCGCCCGTAAACCGCCCGCAGGCGTTCGATCTCCATCGGCGACTGCGCAAGGTGGGTGTGGACGAGCCGGCCGTCCGCGGCGGCCCGGTCGCCGATCTGGCGCATAAGTTCCGGCGAGCAGGTGTCGGGCGCGTGGGGGCCCCATACGCAGGCGATCCGGCCGTCGCCCGAGCCATGCCAGGCCTCGATCAGCTCCACGTTGTCGGCGAACGTCGTTTCGCCGAGGGCCGCGTCCCGCTCGAAGCGGCCGTCGGCGAGCGCCGCCGTGTCGACGTCCATGATGCGGCCGCCGACCCAGCCGCGCAGCCCCGATTCTGCCATGGCGCGCGCGAGCGCGGCGGGTCGGGCGTAGAAATCGACGACGCTGGTGGAGCCCTGGCGCATCAGTTCGTAGAGACCGAGCCGGGCGAGCGCGTAGGTCTCTTCCTCGCCAAGCCAATGGCCCTGGGGCACGCCCTTGGTGTAGGCCGGCGCGAAGCCCAGGTCCTCGACCATGCCGCGAACGCCGATCAGAGGCGTGTGGTTGTGCACGTTGACGAAGCCCGGCGCGCAAAGGCCGCCACGGGCGTCAAGCCGTTCGGCCGCCGACGCGCCGTCGAATTCGGCCATCGGGGCGACCGCGACGATTTCGCCTTCGCGAACCCCCAGACCGTGGCCGCGGCGGATCGGTTCGCCCGGCGACACGATGTCCGCATTCGCGATAAGCAGGTCGAAGCGCGCCGTCTGTTCCGGCAAGGCGTTGGCCCTTTCCCGGTCCCCCAGTGCGGACCGGACCAAAGCCTACAGCAACCTGCGAAACGCCAGAACGCGGAAAATGCGTCGCTCGACGGGCGGCGACGGACGCCTATTCACGATCGTATGAGCCAGGATCGCGGTCGCGGCGCCAACGTTCGTCGTTCCGGCGTCGCGCGTCATGCGAGCCCCGCCGATCTCCGCCCCGACGGTCGGCAAATTTCCAGTCGTCGCGATCATGGCGGCGACGGTCGGCATGTTTCTTGTCGTCGCGATCATGACGGCGACGGTCGGCATGTTTCTTGTCGTCGCGATCATGACGGCGACGGTCGGCATGTTTCTTGTCGTCGCGATCATGACGCCGACGGTCGGCGTGCTTCTCATCGCCGCGATCGTGACGCCGACGGTCGGCGTGCTTGCGGTCGTCCCGGTCGTCATGCCGTCGATCGGCCCGGTGGCCGCGCTTTCGGTCGTCGCGTCCGTGATCGGCATGGGTTGCATGCCGCCGCCCGTCATGACGGTCGTAGCGGTCATGCTTATGGCCGTAATAGCCGAAATAGCCGTAGCTCGGCGCATAGCGGGGTTCGTGGCGCGCATGACCGCCATGGGCGTTGCAGGCGCCCAGGGTGAGCGCGAGCGCCGCCGTCAGAAGGACAGGTTTCAGGCGCGATCGCGTCGTGGCGTTTGGCTTCGACATCTGCAGAACCTCCGGTGCTGGTATGGGGTATAACGGGCCAGCGGACGAAATCTGTCGCAGAAATTTTCGCTTCGGTCGGGGCGCATTGCCGCCGGTCCGGGATGGCGGCAGACTCCGAGGCGTTCGCCGGCGCCGCGCCGGCCGTACCGGGAGTTCGCCATGGAAATCCGCCGTCTCGACGCGCCGTTCGGCTGCGAGGTCCTGGGTCTCGACGTCAATGCGGGCGTCACGCCAGAAGACTTCGCCGAGGTCCGGGCGGCGTTCGAAGCCCACTCCGTCGTCGTGATTCGTGGCGCGCCGCTGACCGACGAGACGCAGGTCGCGTTCTCGGAGCAGTTCGGGCCGTGCGAGCGGACGCTTGCCGGCAATCCCGCCGCAGGCTCCGTCTTCGCCCGCCAGTCGAACCTGGACATCAAGACCGGCGCGCCGATCCCGGCCGACGACCGGCGCATGTTCTACCAGAAGGCCAACATGCTCTGGCACGCGGACTCGGCGTTCAAGCCGCGGTCCTCGCTTTGCTCGATCCTTTCGGCGCGCGTCATCCCGAGCGCCGGGGGCGCGACCGAACTCGCGTCCACCCGTCTCGCCTACGCCGCGCTCGACGATGCCCGGAAGGCGGAGATCGAAGACCTATGGGCGGTCTATTCGCTGGTCTGGTCGCGCGGCCTGCTTGGCTACGAGTTCACGGCCGAAGAACGCGCGACGATGCATCGGGTGCGGCACAAGCTCGTGCGCGCCAATCCTGCGAACGGCGCGAAGTCGATGCTGATCGGCGCGCATGCGGAGCACATCGTCGGCATGGATTTCGACGCGGGCCGCGCGCTCCTCGACAGCCTGCTCGAGCATGCGACGGCGGAGCGGTTCCGCTACCGCCACGAATGGCGCGAAGGCGACGTGCTGATCTGGGACAACCGCGCCTGCGTTCACCGCGCCACGCCCTACGACGCGACGGCGGAACGACGCCTGATGCAGCGCACGACGATCGCCGACCTCTCGGACGAAGCGCTCGATCCGGCGCCGATCGCCGCCTAAGGCGATACCGATCTGGCCGTTTCTGCGGCGGCGTGACGCGGTCTTGGAAAATTTCCAAATATTCTGAATGTGTTGCGCGCATGACGCGACATTTTAAAGCGGCCCGCTGCCGCAGTTGTGTGACTTCGTCACAGAACGCCGGCGGCCGTCGGCGCATGATTCGGCATGGCGCGATATTCGCCGCCCAAGAGAATGGCCGCCCGAGCCCGGCGTCACGCAGCGCCGCAACGGCAAGGAGAGCGAAATGACCCTGTATCCAATCGACATGAACGTGAAGCCCGATGTCGCCCCCTTCTTCGACCCGGCGACCAACACGATCAGCTATATCGTCAAGGATCCGGCCTCGAACGCCTGCGCGATCTACGACAGCGTGATGGATCTGGACTACGCGGCCGGCCGCATCACCTTCGCGCACGCCGACGCGATGATCGACGCCGTCCGCAAGCGCGGCCTGGCGCTGGAGTGGATCATCGAGACCCACGTCCATGCCGACCACCTGAGCGCGGCGCCCTACATCCAGGAGCGCCTGGGCGGCAAGATCGGCATCGGCGAACAGGTGCTCGTCGTGCAGGAGACTTTCGGCAAGGTCTTCAACGAAGGGACAGAGTTCCGCCGCGACGGCTCCCAGTTCGACCGGCTGTTCAAGGACGGCGACATCTATGCCATCGGCGGCATGCAGGCGTTCGCGATGCATACGCCCGGCCACACGCCCGCCTGCATGACGCATGTAGTCGGCGACGCCGCATTCGTCGGCGATACCTTGTTCATGCCGGACGGCGGCTCCGCCCGGGCGGACTTCCCGGGCGGCGACGCCGGCGTGCTCTACGACTCGATCCAGAAGCTGCTGGCGCTGCCGGACGCCATGCGGCTCTTCATGTGCCACGACTACGGGCCGAACGGCCGCGAGATCCGCTGGGAAACCACGGTCGCGGAGGAGCGGGCGAACAACATCCATGTCGGCGGCGGCGCATCCCGCGAGGACTTTGTGCGCCTGCGCACCGAACGCGACGCGACGCTCGACATGCCGCGCCTCATCCTGCCGTCGCTCCAGGTCAACATGCGGGCCGGCGCGCTGCCGAAGGACAAGGACGACAACCCGGTCCTGAAGGTCCCGGTCAACAAGATCTGATCGTCGGAAAGGGCGCGAAAATGGATATCCGCAAAATCTCGGACGACCTCTCCGTCAGCCCGCAGATCGCGGTCGCGGACGTCGCCGAACTCAAGACGCAAGGCTTCCGATCGATCGTGTGCAACCGGCCGGACGGCGAAGGCGCCGACCAGCCGACCCACGAGGAGATCGCGGCGGCAGCGGCCTCGGCCGGTCTGGAAATGCGCTACCTGCCGGTCGTGTCCGGCCTGGTGCGGGATGCGGATGCGGAAGCGTTCGACAAGGCGCTCCACGAACTGCCGGGCCCGACGCTCGCCTACTGCCGGTCGGGCACGCGGTCGGCGACGCTCTGGTCGCTCAGCGCCGCCAAGAGCCGGCCGGTCGCCGAGATCCTGGCGGCGACCAAGGCCGCCGGCTACGACATGAACGGCGTCGCCCGCCGGATCGCCAATGGCGGCAAGACCCCGACCGACGTTGCGGACGCGAAGTATGACGTCGTGATCGTCGGCGCCGGCGCCGCGGGCGTTTCGGTTGCGGCCAGCCTGATCCGGCGGAAGCCCGACCTCGATGTCGCGATCATCGACCCGGCCGATGTTCACTACTACCAGCCCGGCTGGACGATGGTCGGAGGCGGCATATTCGACGCGTCGACGACCGCCAAGACCATGGCGAGCCTGATTCCGTCAGGCGTGCACTGGATCAAGGCCGCCGTCGCGGCGTTCGAGCCGAAGGACGACGCCGTCATCCTCGACGGCTGCCGCGTCGTGCAATACGGCCGCCTGATCGTCTGCCCCGGCCTCAAGCTCGACTGGGCGAAAGTCGAGGGCCTGGAGGCGACGCTTGGCCGGAACGGCGTCACGTCCAACTACCGCTACGACCTGGCGCCCTATACGTGGCGGCTCGTGCAGGAGATGTCGGCGGGCCGGGCGATCTTCACCCAGCCGCCGATGCCGATCAAATGCGCCGGCGCGCCGCAGAAGGCGCTCTATCTCTCCGGCGACGCGTGGCTGCGTCGGGG
>DAINCG010000094.1:0-1583 GCA_036732525.1 Pseudomonadota bacterium
GCTGAAGTTCCTGCTCGCCGACGGCGCGCGCCGGGGCGTCTTCGAAGGCGAGGCGCCCGATCCGCGCGGGCTGATCGTGCTCGGCATGGGCAAGCTCGGCGCCTATGAGCTGAATTATTCGAGCGACATCGACCTTATCCTGCTGTTCGATCCCGACGTCATCCCGGTGCGTCGTCCGGACAGAATGCAGAACGAGATGAGCCGGTTCGCGCGCGCGCTCGTCCAACTGCTCGAGGAGCGGACCCGCGACGGCTACGTCTATCGGACCGATCTTCGCTTGCGGCCGGATCCCGCCTCGACGCCGCCTGCGATCTCTGTCGACGCCGCGGCCGTCTACTACGAGAGCGCGGGGCAGAACTGGGAGCGCGCCGCGATGATCAAGGCGCGGCCGGTCGCCGGCGATATCGCGGCCGGCGATCGCTTCCTCACGGAACTGCGCCCCTTTGTCTGGCGCCGCTCCCTCGACTTCAACGCCATCCGCGACATCCAGTCGATCAAGCGGCAGATCGACCACCGGCACGGCTTCGAAGCGCCTTCGGCCTTCGGGCATAACGTCAAGCTCGGTCGCGGCGGCATTCGCGAGGTGGAGTTCTTCGCGCAGACTCAGCAGCTGATCTGGGGCGGGCGGGACGCCAGCCTGCGCGCCCCTGGCACGCTCGACGCGCTGAATGCGCTCGTGGCGTCGGGCCACGTCGACAAGGGCGTCGCCGCCACGCTCGCCGACGCCTATGTGAAGCTCCGGGATATCGAGCACCGACTGCAAATGGTCGAGGACCGGCAGACGCACGTGACGCCGGACGAACCCGACGCGGACCGGTTCGCCCGGTTTGCCGGATATGACGACAAGGCCGGATTCGCGGACGATCTTGTCCGGACATTGCAGTCCGTCGAAAAGCCGTTCCGCGAACTTTTTGCCGAAGAGCCGGCGCTCGGCGGCGGCGGCGAGCTGTCCTTCACCGGCGCCCACAACCATCCGGACACCAGCGCGACCATCGCCGGCATGGGCTATCGCGAGCCCGAAAAGGTCATCGCTGCGATCCGTGGCTGGCACCATGGCCGCGTTCGGGCGATGCGCACCCAGCGCGCCCGCGAGATATTGACCGAACTCACGCCGGACATTCTGGCCCGTTTCGGCAAGACGCCGGACCCCGACCGCGCCTTCACGGCGTTCGAACGGTTCGTCGCCGGTCTGCCGGCTGGCGTTCAGCTGTTTTCGCTTCTGGAGGCGAACCGGAACCTGCTGGAGTTCCTGGCGCGCGTGCTCGGCCGTTCGGCCTACCTGGCGGACCTGATCGGGCGCCGTCCGCATGTGCTTGACGCCGCTCTGGTCGACGGCTTCGCGGCCGCCCCTGGCGACAAGGCGACGCTCGCCGCCGAGTTCCGCGTCGAACTCGCTGACGCCGCCGATCTTCAGGACAAGCTCGACAGCGCGCGCCGCTGGCTGAACGACATGCGGCTTGCGCTCGGCGTCCAGACCATCGAGGCGCGACTGCCGCCGACCGCGGCCGCGGCCGCGCTCGCCGATGCGGCCGACATTGTCGTCGAAGTGCTGCTCGACGCCGTCCGGCGTGAGTTTCATGCCG
>DAINCG010000094.1:1612-8144 GCA_036732525.1 Pseudomonadota bacterium
ATTCGCCGTCATGGCCTATGGCAAGTGGGGCAGTCGCGAGCTCACGATCGGCTCCGACCTGGATCTGGTGACGGTCTACGACGCGCCGGAAAACGCGCAGTCCGACGGCCCGCGCAAGCTGGCTGCGCCCGGCTATTACATGCGACTGACCCAACGCCTCGTCACGGCGCTCAACACGATGACGGGGGAGGGGCGGTTGTTCGACGTCGATCTCCGTCTCCGGCCGCACGGCGAAGACGGCCCGGTCGCGGCCCATATCCGCTCGATCGAGGAGTATCTCGGCGACAACGCCTGGACGTGGGAGCTGATGGCGCTGACCCGGGCGCGGGCGGCTGTCGGCGACGAACCGTTGATCGAGCGCATTGAGGATGTCCGTCGCCGGGCGATCGCGGCGGCGCAAGGACGCGACGGCTTGCTCGCGGACGTGGCGTCGATGCGCCGGCGGATCGCGGCGGCCAAGCCGGCTCGGGGCGACTGGGACGTTCGCGGCCGGCGGGGCGGCATGGTCGACGCCGACTTCGTCGCTCAGGGGCTGACGCTCGCATTGGGCGGCGCGGGCGGCCTCGCAGCGGCGCGCGGCCCGGCCGCCCAACTCGCGGCGCTCGCCGAGGTCCCGGACGCGCCGGACCTGCCGTTCGCCGAACTCGCCGAGGCAGCGCGCTTCTGGCTGGAGGCGCAATGGCTGCTGCGGCTCGTCGGCTTCGATCCGGCGGAGGCCGCGGATATTCCCCATCCGGCGATCCAGGCCACGGTCGCGGCCGCGCTCGGCGCGCCGGACTATCCGGCCGTCTGCCGGCGGCGTGACGAAATTGCGGCAAACGTCGCGGCGGCGTTTGACATCGCGATCGGTACTGCTACTTCCGACGCGGAACCGACCAACGAAGCCAGGAGTATGCCGCCATGATCGACGTCGGCGCCGTCGCGCCCGATTTCACGCTGCCGACCGACGGGGACGGGACGCTGACGCTGTCCGACCTGCGCGGCCAGCCGGTGGTTCTGTACTTCTATCCGAAGGACGATACGTCCGGCTGCACGAAGGAAGCCTGCGGCTTCCGGGACGCGCTGCCCGACTTCGACAAGCTGAAGACCCGCGTCGTCGGCGTGTCGCCGGATGGCGTCAAGAAACACGATAAATTCAAGGAAAAGTACGACCTGCCGTTCACGCTTGTCGCGGATGAAGAGAAATCCGCCTGCGAGGCCTATGGCGTTTGGGTCGAGAAGAGCATGTACGGCCGGAAGTATATGGGCGTCGAACGATCGACGTTCCTGATCGGCCCCGACGGCAAAATCCAGGCGGCCTGGCGCAAGGTGAAGGTGCCCGGTCACGTCGACGCGGTGTTGAAAGCGCTCTCGAACTGAGTCGCAATTTGCGAAGCGCTTTGCAATTTGCGAAGCGCTTCGCGGCGTTTTCGGCGAAATCGTCGAAAGATTAGATAAAATCCAAGGGAATTTGCCGGTCTCCGAAACTGGCGCCCCGCTTGCAGTTCCATTGGCGAGCAACGACCGCACCGTCCAAGCGGTCGAACCGAGCCAAAGGGAGGCGCAGCCTTGTCGGAGACCGTCCTTACGATATTGCGTGATCCAACGGTGAGCCTGGCCGCCCTGGCGGTGGCCTTCGCCGCCGCCGCCGCAGCCTGGGCGACACTGCCCCTGATGCTGATCGCCGTCCGGCGTCGTCTCGACGCGATCGAGTCCGCCCAGGCCGAAACGGCCGCTTTCATGGCGTCCGAAACCAAGCGCCTCGCCCTGATGATCGCCCAGCAGCGGGCGGAGCAGATCGGCGAGAGCCTGCGACGCACCTCCATTCCCGCCCAGGACCGTCCCACGGAACGGTCGAGCGCGGCTGTCGACGCCAAACCCGTACATCAGCCGCTTCGGAAGACGATCCACTAGGCGGCCAACCGAAAGCGCCGCGTCGAAAGACGCGTCGCCAGGCGGGCCCGGGCGTTCCAGCCCCCAATCCGAGCATCCGGGCCCGCCGCCTCTATTCAAGGCAAGCGCGCATGCGTGCTTCGACGCGGCGCACAATCATAACCGGGCCGGTCCGCAATACGACCGGCCCGGTTTCGCGTTCATGCCATTCAGGATGCTTCGGCGCCGCCGTCGCGGTTTGCCCCGGCCTTCGCCGCCAACGACGCAGCCAGAAACTCGCCGATCTCGCCATTCAGGACAGCGTCCGGGTTGCCGCTCTCGACGCCCGTGCGCAGGTCCTTGACCATCTGGTAGGGCTGCAGGACGTAGGAGCGGATCTGGTGGCCCCAGCCGATGTCCGACTTCTGCGCCTCTTCTTCGGCCGCCGCTTCCTCGCGCTTCTGCAGTTCGTGCTCGTAGAGCCGCGCCTTCAGCATGTCCATCGCCGTCGCCCGGTTCCGGTGCTGCGAGCGGTCGTTCTGGCACTGCACGACGATGTTGGTCGGGATATGCGTGATGCGGACGGCGGAATCGGTGCGGTTGACGTGCTGCCCGCCGGCGCCCGACGCGCGATAGGTGTCGATGCGAAGGTCCTTCTCTTCGATAACGATGTCGATCGCGTCGTCGACGACCGGATAGACCCAAGCCGAGGCGAAGCTGGTGTGGCGCCGGGCCTGGCTGTCGTAAGGCGATATTCGGACCAGTCGGTGGACGCCTGATTCCGTCTTCAGCCAGCCATAGGCGTTCGGGCCATTAATCCTGACGGTCGAAGATTTTATGCCGGCTTCTTCGCCTGGACTCTCTTCCAGGAATTCCAGCTTGTAACCTTCCCGTTCGGCCCAGCGAACGTACATGCGCAACAGCATTTCTGCCCAGTCCTGGGCCTCGGTGCCGCCAGCGCCGGCGTGCACTTCGAGATAGCAGTCGTTGCCGTCGGCCTCGCCGGAAAGCAGGCTCTGCAGACGGGCGGCCTCGCCTTGCTTGGCCAGCGCCTTGAGCCCGGCCATGCCTTCGGCGACCGCCTCCTCGTCGCCTTCGGCCTCGCCGAGTTCGACGAACTCCGCGTTTTCGGCGGCGCCCTGTTCGAGCGCGCGGCAGGCGTCGATCGCGGCCGCGAGCTGGGTTCGTTCGCGCATCACTTTCTGCGCCGCCTCCGGGTCGTTCCAGAGGTTGGGGTTCTCCGCTTCGGCGTTCAGCTCCTCAAGGCGGAGCAGCGCATTATCCCAGTCAAAGATGCCTCCGGAGCAAGGCGACCGCTTCCGTGATGTCGTCGACGAGCGTCTGGGCTTCCGCGCGCATGGTGTTCCGTTCCCGTAGAGAAATGAAATTCGATCTGGTGTGCGAGTTCAGTAGACCCGGCCGAGCTTCCGCCGGGGTTCAGCCTGGTCGGACGCGGCGTCGGAGCCGCCGCCGGAGGACACGCTGAGCTCGCGCGTCGCGGGGCCGCCGCCGAGCCCGGCGCCGATGACGGGGCCGAGCCGCGTCGGACGCGTCCCCGGGATGAAGGCTTCGAGGATGACGTTGTCGTCGCCGGCGGAGGGGCGCAGGCCCGTGGACCGGCTGACGAGACTGAATTCAAGGCCCGGCGGCGCTTTGAACGGCGCGCCCGGGTGCAGCTTCCAGGCTTCTTCCATGAAGGCGCGGAAGATCGGCGCGGCCGCGCTGCCGCCGGCTTCGCCATGGCCGAGCGTGCGCGGCTGGTCGAAGCCGACATAGACTCCGACCGCCAGATTGGAGGAGAAGCCGACGAACCAGGCGTCGAAATAGTCGTTCGTCGTGCCGGTCTTTCCGGCGATCGGTCGGCCCGGCATGTGGACGCGCCGGCCGGTGCCGTGCTCGACCACGCCCTCCATCATCGAGACGATCTGGTAGTCGGTTTCGGGCTCCGCGACGCGCGTCCGCTCGTCAGGCAGTTCCGGCGGCGCCGCCGGATTCGCGGCGGGGCCCACGCAATCCGGGCAGGATCGATTGTCGTGCCGGAAGATCTGGCGGCCTTCGCGATCCTGAACGCTGTCGATGAAGCTTGGCGTGATGTGCATGCCGCCGTTCGCCAGCATGGCGTAGGCGGACGTCAGCTCGATCAGCGTGACTTCGCCGGTGCCGAGCGCAGCGCCCAGTTCGTGGCGCATGTTGTCGCCGAGACCGAAGCGGGACGCGGTGCGGATGACGTTGTTCATGCCGATATGCTCGGCGAGGCGCACCGTCATGAGGTTGCGCGACTTCTCCAGCCCGAGCCGCATCGGGCTCGGCCCGTAGATGCGCCCGGAATAGTTGGACGGCGCCCACTTGCCGCGGCCCGGGATGTTGATGACGAATGGCGCGTCGAGGACAAGCGTCGCGGGCGTATAGCCGGCCTCCAGGGCGGCCAGATAGATGAACGGCTTGATCGCCGATCCCGGCTGGCGCTCAGCCTGGGTCGCGCGGTTGAACTGGCTGCGTTCGGGAGAGTAGCCCCCGGACATCGCAAGAACGCGGCCGGTGTGCACGTCGAGGGCGACGATCGCGCCATCGACGTTCGGCGCCTGATCCAGCGCATAGGTTCCGTTCGGATAGGCCTTGCCGTCGTCGTTCGCCTGAACGGCGCGCACGGCGACGACATCGCCGGGACTGACGACATCGGACATGCGCCGCGGGGCCCGGCCGACGCGCTGGTCGGACAGCGACGGCCGCGCCCAGCGCGCTTCCGCGAAGGGGATCTGCCCGCCCGTGCCGTCGGCCAAGCCGATATCGGCCCGGTCGGACGAGACCTGCATGATCAACGCGAGACGGCGATCCCTGAGGCCGGGAGGACGCTCGATCGCGGCGAGCCGCGATCGCCAGGACGAATCGAGCTGAATCTGGGCGAGGGGACCACGATAGCCGTGTCGGCGGTCATAGTTCTCGAGGCCTTCGGCGAGCGCCTGGTCGGCGAGCGCCTGTAAGGTCGGGTCGATCGTCGCCCGGACCGACATGCCGCCGCCGTAGAGCGCCGCGTCGCCGTAGCGCTCAAGCAACTCGCGGCGGATTTCCTCGGCGAACCAGGGCGAATCGAACTTTTCCTCGGGTGGCCGCCCGGTCACCGCAAGCGGCTTCGCGCGGGCGGCGTCCGCTTGCGCCAGGGTGATTCGCCCGTCCTCCGCCATGCGGGAAATCACCCAGTTCCGGCGGGCGACGGCGGCGTCGCGATGGCGGACCGGATGGTAATTGCTCGGCGCTTTCGGCAGGGCGGCGAGATACGCCGCTTCCTCGACGGTCAGGTTGTCCAGCGATTTGCCGAAATACTTCATCGCCGCGGCCGCGACGCCGTAGGAACCGTCGCCGAGATAGATCTCGTTCAGGTAGAGTTCGAGGATCTGATCCTTGGTGAGCGCCCGTTCGATCCGGAAGGAGAGAATCGCCTCCTTGATCTTGCGCTCATAGGAGACTTCGCTCGACAGCAGAAAGTTCTTGGCGACCTGCTGCGTGATCGTCGATCCGCCGACCAGACGCCGACCTTCCGAAGCGCTCCGCAGATTGACGACGACGGCGCGGAGCAGCGCTTGCAGGTCGAGGCCCGGATGGCTGTAGAAGCTCTTGTCCTCGGCCGCGAGAAAGGCGTCCTTGACCAGCGGCGGAATCTCGGAAACCGGCACGAACAGCCTGTGTTCCCTGCTGAATTCCGCCAGCACCCGGCCGTCGCCGGCATGGATTCGGGTGGTCATCGGCGGGCTGTACCGGGCGAGGCCGGCATGGTCGGGCAGGTCCTTGCCGAAGCCGCGAATAAGCACCACGCCGACGACGACAGCCGCCAGCGCGCCAACCAGACCGGCTGCAACGCAGACTTTGAACAATCCGACCGCGAAACGGCCCATCGGACTGGCGCTCCTGATCATCGGCGGCGAAATGGCACCGGACGGCTATCCGAATGCCATTCTGTCTAAGGTAAACGCGCGGCGATGGCAAAAGTTTGAAATCACTGTGTCGCCGCGGCGTTTCGACGTGCCACGACGTGGAAGATATGCCAGTGCTTCTGGCGGCCGCGCGGCGTCACCCCGTCATGCTCCTCCTCCTCGAACAGCTCGATCGAATAGCCGTCGAACAGGCGGAGGCAGGCGTCCCGGTCAAAGGCGACGACCCCGTCGGGCGCCCCGCCGCGCGCCCAACTGTCGCGGAGCCCGTAGAGCTGACCGGCGAACCTGCCGCCCGGACGAAGGCTTCGGCGGATGCGCCGCCAGATCGCCGGGAACTCCGACTTCGGCGCGAGCGGCAGGGCGAAGCTGGAGTTCACGAAATCCGCATCAGGCCAGTCCGCAGCCTCATACGACGCCTGAAGCGTGGTCAGGCGATCGCGCCATTCGGCCGGCGTGGCCGCGAGGAGCGTTTCGATCGCGCTCGCTTCCCGATCGATCGCGAAGACCCGCCAGCCGGCGGCCAGAAGCGGCAGCGCATCCCGGCCGCCGCCGCAACCGAGGTCGACCGCCAGCCCTGGCGTCCGGAAGCGGCGCATCGCGAAGACCGCCGTCGGGCGCGGCGGACGGTCCTTCAACAGCGCGTAATAGGCCGCCCAGTCATCGTCGCTCATTCGGGCCGCTCATCCAGCCTTATAGGCGCCGACGCCTTCTCCGAGAAAGGCGTTGTTCTGCTCGCGCAGCCGCGCGCCCGC
>DAINCG010000094.1:8158-10896 GCA_036732525.1 Pseudomonadota bacterium
AGGAACACATAGCGAATGCCCTTCGTCACCGGCAGCGCCTCGTGCAGCAACGAGCAGGAGAACACCACGGCGCCGCCCGTCGGCGCCTTGAAGAGCTGCGGACCGAACTCCGGAAAGCGGAGATAGCCGCCTTCGTAATCCTCGGCGTTTAGATTAAGCGTGACCGCGAAGCGCCTGTGCGCCGTGCCTTTTGTCGTGTTGTCCCGGTGCGGGCGAAAGTAGCCACCCTCGCCGGAATCGTAGCAGGCGACGATATAGCGCTCCATTCGCGTCGCCTCGAACTGAAAGGCCTTTTTGATCTCCGGCACCAAACGACGCCGGATGCGCGCCTGCGCCGCCTTGATCAGGTCGGGATCTTCGATGGTGTAGTCACGGCGGCGCTTGTGGCTGTAGTCGACCATCGCGACCGTCTTGCCGTCGACCTCGCGCATGAAGCCCGAATCCTCGCCGCCAGCCTTTTCGTAGAGTCCGATCAGGTGCTTGCAGAAGTCCTGCTCGAAGATGCGCGGCGCGACCAGGACGGGCGCATGACACTGCGCCGCCACGGGAGGGCCCATGCGCGGCAGTTTGCGCAGGAAATCCAGCATACGCGGCATATGCGTTTCAGGGTCGTCGATCGGCTGCTGGCCGATGATGCGCATCATCGGGTCGATCAGGATCGAAACGGGTTTGTAGTCGACGCCGCCGTCGTCGCCGGCCTCGCCCTCGACCGCGCCGTAAAGGCGGCTGACCGACTGGTCGAAATCCCAGAAGAAGCGGCGGCCGACGGGCGAAGGCGACACGCGCTTCAGGGCCTGATCGTCGGGATCGATGGTCACGCCGAAGAAACAGGCGTGCACGTCGTCGAAGACGTCGTCCGACGCCGCCGCATCGGCCAGGATCTTCGCCATGCCGGGCGCGGCGGCCGAGCCGAAAAATGTCAGCAGCACGTAGCGGCCGCCGACGGTGTTGAAGTTGAAGCGCGGATTGTTCGAAGCCGCGGCGATGAACAGGGGCGCCGGCTCGTTTGCGGGCGGTGTCGGCATGCGGGCGTCTCCCGTGGACGGTCGAATAAGGGCCGGCGCGCGTTCTATCGCCTGGCGCGCCGCTCGCGGTAAAGAAGGCGCTTCCGCGGCGACGGCAAGGGCAAAATGCGCGACGACCCCATGGATATCGTGGTGACGTACGATTATGGCCACGTCAACGGCGGCGCCGCCAAGGTCGCGATCGCCGGCGCCGTCGGTTTGGCGGGCCGGGGCCACCGCGTCGCCTACTTCGCGCCGGTCGGTCCCGTCGATCCGGCGCTGGAGGCCGCGGGGGTCGAGGTCGTCACGCTCGACCAGCCGGACTTGCTTTCCGACCCGTCGGCCATTCGCGCCGCAATGCGGGGCGTTTGGAATCGGGCGGCCGCGGCGCGTCTCGAGGGGCTGCTCGCTGGCCGGACGCCCGGGCGGACGGTCGTCTATCAACACGGCTGGTCGAAAGCGATGTCGCCGGCCTGCCAGCGGGCGATCGCGGCGAGCGGCCACGCCAGCCTCTATCACATGCACGAATATTTCGCCGCATGCCCCAACGGCGCCTTTTTTGACTACCGGGATGGCGAAAACTGCCTGCGCGCGCCGTTGTCCGCGAGCTGCGTTCTGAAGAACTGCGATGCGCGGGCATATCCGCACAAGATGTTCCGCGTGGTCCGGCAGGCGGCGCTTCTGGGGCCGGGCCGCTTCCGGCTGAATCTGAAGCACCTCATCTATATCAGCGAACTGCAGAAGCGGGTTCTGGCGCCTTGGCTGCCCGCGGACGCGTCCATGACCTACGCGCCCAATCCGATCGCGGTGGATGACCTCGGGGCTGCGCCGATTCCGGATGACGCGCCGTTTCTCTTCGTCGGCCGTTTCTCGCGGGAGAAGGGGGCCGATCTCGCGGCGGCCGCGGCGGCCAGGGCAGACGCCAGGATCGTCTTCATCGGCGACGGCGAACTGGCGGGCGATCTGCGCTGCGCCGCGCCGAAGGCGGAATTCACCGGGTGGCTCGACCCGGCTGAGGCGATCCGGCGGATGCGCACGGCGCGCGCGCTCGTATTCCCGTCGATCTGGTACGAATGCCAGCCGCTGACCGTGCTGGAAGCGCTCGCCAATGGCCTGCCGGTCCTGGTCAGCGACAATTGCGCCGGCGCGGAGTTCGTGGCGGACGGCGAAACCGGGCTGCATTTTGCAAGCCAGGATGTCGATGCGCTGGCCGGAGCTATGTCAAAGTTGCGGGACGGGGCTTTGGCGCGTGACCTCGGGGGTGAGGCGTATCGTCGCTATTGGAATGCGCCTCACAGCCTCGACCGGCACCTTGATGCGGTGGAAGCCGCGTTGCGGCGCAGCATTCTCGCGGCGACGTAGCGAAATCTTTACCATGTTGGGCGCGTCATTGCGCTGCAACGAATTGGCGTTAGCGTGCGTCTGCTGTACATATTTCCGAACGGCTGCGGTCAGATAGCCCGTCTGCAGGGGGATCGCCTGATTGGCCACGACTTGGGTTGGAGCGCGCTTTCGGCGTTCGAGAGCCGAGAAGGCGGGATGCTGATGCAAAGGATGGCTGAACCTATGGACGGCGTGCACGGCGCTTTGGCGGCCGCCGCCCCGGTCGGGCCCGCGCCCGCGGCCCATGCCGGCGTCGGTCGGCGCCGGTTGCGCGGCGCTTGGAAGGCGGTGGTCGATCCCCTGGCCGCGCTCACGATTTTGGCGCTGGTCGCGCCGCTGTTCGTGGTGCTT
>DAINCG010000094.1:10966-11214 GCA_036732525.1 Pseudomonadota bacterium
AAAGCGCTGGGGACAGGGCGGACGGGTCTTCACCTGCTGGAAATTCCGCACCATGGCGCCGGACGCCGCGGCGCGGCTCGATGCGCTGTTGGCGAGCGACCCCGACGCGCGGGCGGAGTGGGACGCCTTCGCGAAGCTCAAGAACGATCCCCGCGTCACGCCGATCGGTCGAATTCTTCGCCGCACGAGCCTGGACGAGCTGCCGCAGCTCTGGAACGTGATCGTGGGGGACATGGCGCTTGTCGGCG
>DAINCG010000094.1:11273-13051 GCA_036732525.1 Pseudomonadota bacterium
GAAGAGAATCGCTGGGGCGACTACTTCCGCTATTACGTGGAGGAACGTCCGGGCGTCACCGGGCCGTGGCAGGTCACCTACCGCAACAGCGCCGACTATCGGCGTCGGCTGGTGTTGCAGCGCCACTACCTTGCGTCCTGGACGCCGTGGGTCGATCTCAAGTGCCTGCTGCGGACCCTGGCCGTGCCTTTCCAAGGCAAGAACGCGTTCTAGGTCAGATCGCGGGATGCGGAAGGTCAATGCCGACGTCGTATTGGTGACGGGCGGCGCCGGCTACGTCGGCGCCCATGCCTGCAAGGCGCTCGCCGCCGCGGGCCTCCGGCCGGTGGCGTTCGACGACCTGTCGCGCGGCTGGCGGGACGCTGTTCGCTGGGGACCGTTGATCGTCGGCGATGTGCGCGATCGCGAAGCGGTACGCGCCGCGCTCCGATCGACCGGCGCGGCGGCGATCCTGCATTTCGCGGCGAAGGCGGAAGTCGGCGAAAGCGTCCGGAACCCTGCGCTCTACTTCGACGTGAACGTCGGCGGCGCCAAGGCCGTCGCAGCGGCGGCCGTCGAAGCCGGCGTCGATCGGCTCGTCTTCTCCAGCACCTGCGCCGTCTACGGTTTGCCCGAGACGACGCCCATACGCGAGTCGGCGCCGCTCGCGCCCATCAATCCCTATGGCGAAAGCAAGCTGGCGGCAGAAACGATCTTCCGCGAATCCGGGCTGCGCGGCTGCATGCTCCGCTATTTCAATGCGGCCGGGGCGGATCCCTCCGGCGACCTCGGCGAGCGGCACGATCCCGAGACGCATCTGATCCCGCTGGCGATTCGCGCGACGCTGCCGGGCGACTACGCGCTGAAGATCATGGGAACGGACTACCCCACGCCGGACGGCAGCGCCGTGCGCGATTATGTGCACGTATCCGATTTGGCGAAGGCGCATGTCCTGGCGCTTCGACAGCTGGCGGAGGGCGGGAAGGGGCTCGTCTGCAATCTGGGCGTCGGCCGGGGTTATTCGGTCAAGGAAGTCGTTGCGGCCGTGGAAGCGGCGGCGGGCCGGCCGGCGCGGACCGCGTTCGCGCCGCGGCGTCCCGGCGACGCGGCTGCGCTGGTCGCCGATGCGTCGGCGGCGCGCTCCAAGCTTGGCTGGCGGCCGGAGCGAACTGAGATTTCCGAGATCGTCGGCGACGCGCTGCGCTGGGAGACACGCGCCCTCGCCGCCTGACGGATCGGGGAGTCGCGAGCGTGGTGTCTCGTCCGCCCGGGTAGGCTAGCATCTCGGGATTCGAGGCGATCCAGGGTGCGGCGACGTCATGTCAGGCCTTTGGGACGGCGTGCGCGTCGTCGATTTCACACAAGTCATCTCCGGTCCCTATGCGGCCTACATGCTGGCGCAGCAGGGTGCGGACGTCATCAAGCTGGAGCAGCCGGGCGCCGGCGACCAGGCGCGCATGATGATGTCGCCGAAGGGGCCCTATGCGGCCGCCGGTCAGTCGCCGATGTTTCTGTCGTTCAATTCGGGCAAGCGGTCGGTCGCGATCGACCTGAAACACCCGGACGCCAAGACAGTGATCGCCCGCCTGGTCGCCGGCGCCGACGTCGTCATCGAGAACTTCAAGGCCGGCGCGATCCAGCGGCTCGGTTATGGCTACGACTGGGCGACTTCCGTGAAGCCGGATATCGTCTTTTGCTCGATATCGGGCTTCGGACAGACCGGTCCCCGCGCCGGGGCGGCCGCCTACGATCCGGTCATACAAGCGAATTCCGGCATGATGACGTTGACCGGCCACGAA
>DAINCG010000095.1:0-2506 GCA_036732525.1 Pseudomonadota bacterium
TCGCCTTGTCGGCCCGGATCTCGACCTCGTACATCGCCATGACGTCGGGCCGGTCGAGGAAATAGGTGATGCGGCGGAAGCCTTCCGCCTCGCACTGGGTGCAGTAGATGCCGTTCGAGAGGTAGAGGCCTTCGAGACGGGTGTTCGCCTCGGGCGCGATCTCGACCTCGGTTTCGAGGGTGAAGGCGCCTTTCGGCGGCGCGTGGATCGTCAGCCCTTCGTCATCGACGTTGTAGGCGTCGTTGCTGAGCGCCTCGCCATCGATCGCGATGCGCTTGAGTTTCAGCGCCTCGCCGTCCAGGCGGAGCGGCTTGCCGCCGTCGCCGTCGGACCAGGGCCGGAAGGCGATCCGGGCGGCGACCGTCGTCGCGCCGGGCGCGAGATCGAAGGCGAGGCGGACGTCGTCGATCGCGTAGGGCGGCGGCGCGTAGTCCTCGCGGCGGATTTCGACGGGCTGTTCGGTGCGCATGGAGGCTCACTTTCATTGCGGCTCGCGTCGCCCGCTTATAGCAGGCGGCGCGCGCCGCGCCGATGCGGCCCCGCGACGTCAAAGGGATTTGGCGAGTTCCTCCAACTGGTCGGCGACCTTTCCCCAGCCCTCGTGGAAGCCCATCGCCTCGTGCTCCTTCATGGCCTCCTCGCTCCAGTGCATGGCGCGGGCGACATAGCGGGTCTTGCCGCCGCCCACGTCCTCGAAGGTGACCTCCGCCGTCATGAACGCCCGGTCGGCCGGGACCCAGCCGGGCTTGAAGGCGTCGGTCGTGACGATCCGGCGTTCCGGTTCGATCGCGAGATAGACCCCCGGGTTCTCGAAGCGCTCGCCGTCCGGGCCGTTCATGACGCAGAAGAACTCGCCGCCCGGCTTGAGGTCGAGCCGCACGTCCGAGACGCGCCAGGGCTTCGGGCAGAACCACTGTTCCATGAGCGCGGGCTCGGTCCAGCAGCGCCACAGTTTGGCGGGCGGCGCGTCCATCATGCGTTCGATCTTAAGTTCGAAACGTGGATTTGCCTGTTGGGTCATGGCGATGTCCTTGTGCATTGGCCGGTCGGCCGGTTGAACAGAAGCCGGATGTAGCGGTCGAGGTGGTCGATGCTGGCGGTCGCTTCCGCCGGATCGTCGCTCGCCTTGGCGAGGATGAAGGCGCCTTCCAGGACCGCCTGGGTGTGTCGCGCGAGGCTTTCTGCGGTCCAGCCGTCGGGCCGGACGCCGTGCGCCTCGATCGTGGCCTCGATGTCCGGGACGAGCTTCGCGGCATGGCCGCTGATGCTGGCCCAGCAGGCGTCCCGAATGGCTGGGCTGGTTGCGAACGCTTCCTGCGCCATTGTGCCGACGAGGCAGGTGAACGCCTCCGGCGCGCCGGCGATCAATTGCTTGCGAAACGCGATATAGCCAAGCAGGCGGTCGAGCGGGTCCGAAGCCTCGTGGTAGTCCGCAAGCTGAAAAAGCGCGCCGGTGGCGTCGGACCAGTGGTCCGCCGCCGCGACGGCAAGCTCTTCCTTGTTGCGGAAATTGTGGAAGAACGCTCCCTTCGAAAGCTGCGCCGCCCGGCAGATGTCATCGACCGTCGTCGCGGCATAGCCCTTCCGGCGCACGATCGCGAAGGCGGCTTCCAGCAGCTTCGTGCGGGTCTCGGGGTTCGGCGGACGAGGCAATGCATATCTCCTTTTACGTTTATATACCAACCAGTCGGTTTTTAATCAAGCACGATTCCGGCCCTTCGGCATGGGGCGGTTCCCGGACTGACGGAGGGTTGGAACGCGGCGCCCGGCTTCAGGCCCGAATGGCGTCGAGGTCGAGGCCGTGCGCCACGAACTGCGCGCCGCGGCGCAGCGCGTCGTCGACTTCCTGCCAGGTGTGGCGCGATTTGTCCGCCTTGCGGACGACGGCGTAGTTGAAGATGTCGGGCGAATAGATGCGCTCGCCCTGCTCGACGCATTCTTTCAGCCAGATCGTGTCCTCGCCGACCGTCTCGCTTGGGAACCGCACTTCCTGGAGCAGGCTCGCGTGGACGGCGAGCGCGCTGCCGGAACAGAACGGCGTGTACTGGTGCGACGCCCCCGGTCGCCGCAACAGCAGTTCGTCCGACGCCTCCAGGTAGATGAAGTAGGCGTGCTTACCGATAATGCGGGCGTCGACATATTGCGTCGGCAGGATCAGGTCGAGCGTGAAGTTCTCCAGATAGACGTTGTCGTCGTCGATCTTGCTCCAGTAGTCGCCGGTCATGGCGTCGATCGTGGCGTTCAGGACATCGCCGAGCGTCCGGTCCTCCGGGATGGAGAGGACCTTGACCCTTGGATCGCCGCCGAACGCCGCCTCGACGTCCCGGATATCGAAGGCGTCCGAGTTCAGCGCCACGACCAGTTCCAGGTTCGGGTAGGTCTGCCGCTGGAAGTTCTCGACGATGTACTTCAGGTTTTCGGGCCGGTTGGTCGGCGCCGCCCAGGTCACCTTCGGCCAGTCGGCCGCAGGGTAGGGGCGGCCGACCGCGTCCATCACGTGCGCCAG
>DAINCG010000095.1:2573-9220 GCA_036732525.1 Pseudomonadota bacterium
CGGGTCATCACCTCCCGGTAGCCGCGATGCCCCGCCTTCAACCGCTCGCTCTCGGACGCGATCAGCCCGTCGATCACCGCCTCCGCCTCGATCAGGGACCGGGGCGTCGCGACGAGATCGCCGAAGGTCTCCTCGATCCCACGGGCATAGGCGGAGACGACCGGCGTCGCGCTCGCCAGGATTTCGAAGACGCGGCGCGAGAACATCGTCGGCGAGTCCGTGACGCTGTTCACGTTCAGGCCGATCATGAAGCACTTGTGGATGTTGAGAATGTCCTGATACGGCACGCCGGGCCGGACGAACTCGCGGACCTCCTCCGGATAGGCGAAGCGGTCGTCCGAGCGCCACTCGTGCATGCGGTCGAAGATCTTCAGCTGGTGCTTCGAGGCGGCTTCCAGCAAGTACTCTCCGGCGACGGTGCGCTCGCGGTAGGCGCGATGGTGCCAGGTCCCGGCGAAGAAGCATCCATTGCGGCGGGATTCGACCTTGCCGACCGGATTGTGGATGCGCGGTTGCGCGAAGAACGGCAGCACGTCGACATTGTCGTGCCCGCAGAGGTCCTTGTAGCGCGGGACCGAATCGGCGTCGGTCGTGAAGATGTGATCGAAGAGTTTCGCCGCGTCGATGAAGCGCTCGAAATTGACCGGGTCCTCCTTGTTCCAGAACACAGTCGGTATGCCCTTGGCGCGACACGCCCTGACCAGGGCCTTCAGGATCTCGAAGCGCGGATGACCCGGCGTCAGGGCAAAGCGCCACGCGCCGTTGTTGCCCTGCCAGACAGACTCGACCAGCAGGAGGTCGAAGTCATTCTCCGCGATCAGGCGGCGCCAGTCGCCGAGCGTCGGCAGATAGAGCCGCATGTCGTAGGCGAGCGCCTGGCGCGAAAACTCGTCGAGGATGGCGATGGCCGCCGGCGCGCGGGTCGACGGCTTCGGCTGCGGGATCTGGAAATGGGTCAGCGTCCATTCCGAGATGCGCAGGTTGTTGGGGCTTGGCGGACGTCGCCCGATTCGCAACGGCAAGGCCAGTTCGACGGCGCCCTCCGCCCGCCAGCGGTAGAAGTCGAGGCGCACCCGCTCCGTCTCCGCCGGCAGCCTGACGTTCAGCGACGCGCCGGGCGCCAGGTAGGCGTAGTTGTTGAACAGGCTGGAACGGCCGAGTTCCGGATGCTCGATCGCGATCGTTTCGCCCTGGGCGTCGAGGAACGCGATATCGACGACGGCGGTCCGCGTGACGTCTTCGCCGGTCGCGCGCAGGTCCGGATCCACTTCGACCGATGCGGCGCCGCCGGCGTCGAAGGTGAACGATGTCGGCGCTTCCTTGGAGAGTTGGATGATCGCGCTCCCGGCGCCGACGTCCGGTACGAAGCCGTCGGGCAGGAGGCCCGCCGAACCGGTCTGGGCGAGCGCGCTCGCGCCGTCGACGCCGCCGCGTTCGCCCTGCAGCGCCGCCGCGTCGGCGACCGCCGCCAACGCATCCGACGCTTCGAGCAGCGTCGTTTCCCGCTCGGTCAGCCTGGCGTGAGTCTGGCGCAGTTGCGCCTCCGCGGCCCGCAAGGCGCCGCGATCGACCAGCCAGGTCGGGTAGCCGACGGAGAGCGCCGCCGTCGCGGAAATCCTGAGCTCGCGCTCCGCCGAGCGCCAATGCCGAACTTCGAAGGCGACATGATGGGCGTTGCCGGGAACATGCAGCGTCGTCCGGAACCGGCCCCGGTCCATGAGCCTCGGGTCGATGAACCGGAACGCCCCGAGCGCCCCCGTCGAGTCCAGTCGAGGGTAGGGCGGGGGAATGTATCGCAGTCGGTCGTCGAAGAACCGCACGCCGATCAGGGAGTCCTGCGGACGCTTGGGCGTCTTGCCGAGGAAGCGGAGCTCGAAATCGACGGTCGCGCCGGGAAATATCTCATATGGCTGCGAGACGGCGCTCCGGTCGGCGGTGATAGCGCCCGCGGCGTCCGCCGGCGCCAGGGCCACGATCCGCCATTTGCCGAGGCTTGGCAGGGCCGCGTCGATCAGCCCGGCGGCGTCGAGCGGCAGGTCGTCCACGGCGCCATTCGCCCCGCCGTTCGAGAGCGCCGTTATCCGAGCGCGGATGCGCCGGATTTCGTCCCGGAGCGCGCCTTGGTCCCGATCTTCCGTCTTCGTGCGATCGCCGGCGCGGCGGCGGGCGACGGGAGTTCGACGCCGGTCAGGGTCAGCCATCGCTCCCGGATGACGTCGTTGTCGAGCAGCGCCTGCATTTGGCCGGCGAGCTCGGGGGTGTCCGCGTATTCGCGGCCCCGGGCCGCGATCCCGTTGCGGTTGTCGACCTGTGCGATGCGCGCCTGGGCCTCCGCTTCCAAGGGGACCCCAAGGCGCGCGCAGAGGCCGGCGACATACTCCACGCTGTCGCCTTCGAGGAAGGCGTTCAGGTTGAAGACGACTAAGCGGTCCGGACTGCGCGCCAGCGCGGCCAGGGCATGGCTCATCGAACGGCGGTAGCTCTGCAGGAACTTCTCGAAGTCGGTCTGCCAGCCGAACGAGCGGATCGATCGCCAGACCGCGTCGGGCCGCCGCATGCAATAGATCATGTAGGGTTTGGGCGCGTCGTAGTAGCGGTCGAACTCGGAGAAGTACCGTTCCAGGCTCGGCAGTTTCAGTCCGAAATGCGTCACCGGCCGGTCGACGCCGGAGGGCCGGTCCCGGCTCGCCGCGATGAACAGCGCGTGCAGCAGGCCGGCGCGGTTCTGTCGCCAGTTCTGGTCGACGGCCCGCCCGAGCTGTTGGCCGAGGCCCGCGTAAATGCCGTCGATGTCGCCGGCGAACTTCAGAAACAGTTCGATGGCCTTCGGCGGGGTTTCCGGCTGTATTGCGACGGTCGGGCAGACGTTCAGAATGTCGGCCAGCATGCGCGTGCCGGACCGCGCCACGCCGCCGATCAGGACGGGCGTCGCGCGGGCGAGCGGCCATTCCTGCGCACTTTGATCAAGGGCCATGCGTTGAAGCTTCCCGGATGTCATCGGGCGGGACGGGCGGCGCGCGCCGGCAACCAAGCCTAGAACAGGATGTCCGAAGCCGAAAGTGCTGATCGATCCGGGCGCGGGGCGGCGCGCGGGCGGTGTGCGCGCTTTGCCCTTGCCGGCGCATGCGCTATCCCCATCTTGGAAAGGCGCCTGCCGTCCGCCGTCTCCCGAGAGGCTCCGCTCTGATGTTCGACTGGTTCAAACGCAAATACGCCGCCGCTTCCGAATATGCGGCCGACGCCGAGGCGGAGCTCGATTCCGTCAGCACCCGCGGCCGGATCCTGAAGTGGGTCGCGGTCGCCCTCGTGGTGTTGGTCCTGGCCTGGTACCTGATCGGCGGGCTCGTTTACCAGCGCATCAACGACGACCTCGCCTTCCGCGCCGATCCGGCGAACGTGGAGCAGGGCCAGAGCCGCGCCGTCGCGACCGCTGCGGCCATGATGCGCCGGGAAATCCGCCGCTGGTCGCCGAACGAGCAGTTCTGGAGCCCGGCGATCACGCTCGACAACATGCCCAACTACCAGCTGGGCATGGTCAGCGCCGTCTCCCGCTTCGCGATCGAGATGGTCGACCAGCTCGGCCGCCAGCGGGGCTCCAGCGCCGCCGACCCGGACCTGGAGAAGGCCGCCGGGTTCCTGCGCTATGACGGCCGCACCTGGGTAATGGACGGCTGGCGCGTCACCGCCTCGGCCGAAGCGCAATACGCCCGCGCCATCGACGCGCTGGAGACCTACAACAACCGCCTCGGCGCGAGCTCCGCCGTCTACGACAAGCGCGCCGACAACCTGATCGCGCTGCTGGAGCGGATTACGGCCGACCTCGGCTCCGCCTCCGCGGCGCTCGACCAGCGGACGCTGGAGAGCGATGCCGGCTATTTCGACTTCGGCGCGGACGAAGTGCTCTACAACGTGAAGGGCCGCCTCTACGCCTACTACCTGATCTTGCGGGAGATCGGCCTCGATTTCGAAGGCGTCATCGCGGACAAGCAGCTGGCCGAGATCTACGACCGCATGCTGAACAATCTGGGCCGGCCCGCGGAGATGAATCCGCTGATCGTCTCGAACGGCGCGCAGGACGGTCTGATCATGCCCTCCCACCTTTCCGCACTTGGCTTCTACCTGCTGCGCGCCCGGGTCCAGCTTCGCGAGATTTCGGACACGCTGGCGAAATAGGCGCGCGCGGTCACGGCGCGCCTTCCGCGACGATCCGGAAGCTTTCGCCTTCGGGCTCCAGCACGAGGAAGCCGCCGGAACGGAGCGACCGGCCCGTCATGCCGAGGATGTTGACCATATGCGTCGACATCAGCAGCGCGCCCGGACCCTGCCAGGCCGCGGCGGCCGCCGTCGCCTCGCGGACGCGGCGTTCGCGCGGCGCCCGGTCCTCGTAGAACGAGTTCAGCGGTTCGAAGGTCTCGACTTCGACGTTCGCCTGCCCGGCGCTCGCCAACATCAGCGCCGCCGTTTCCGTGCAGCGGCACCAGGCGCTGGAGAGCGCCTTGCCGAAGCGGACGTCCCTGAGCGCCGCGCCGAGCCGTTGGGCGTCCGCCCGGCCGCGATGGTCCAGATTGCGCTGGGTCGCGCAGTCGCCGATGGTGAAGTTCGCGGGATCGCCCGTGCCGGGCTCGGTCTGGGCATGGCGGATTAGAAGGATGCGGCCGTCCTGCTGCAACGCCTTGACGGCGTCTTCCAGCGATGCGGCCGCCGGCGCCGCGGCGACGGCGAAGCCGATCGCCAGGAATGCGGCGAGAGCGCGTTGCATGGGTTTGCCCCGTGTATCGTTCGTCGTGTCTCGTTCGTTCGGCCGGGATATGGCGCGATCCCCCGCCGCTTCAACCGAGGCGGCGCGGCGCTATCGATCGACGGTCACGAACTTCGGCGGATGGGCGGCGATCGCGTCCTCGTTCAGCCTGGCGCCCCAGCCAGGGCCTGGCGGGGCCTGGACGGCGCCGTTCCGGATGTCCGGCTTCCAGGTCAGGAAGTCGTCCTTCCAGGCGACGTCGTCGACCTCGATCTCCATGACGCGGAAGTTCGGCAGGGCCGTGCAGAAATGCGCGCTCATCAGGCTGGAGAGGTTGCCGTAGAAATTATGCGGCGCGCAGTTGATCTCGTAGGCCTCCGCCATCGCGGCGATCTTCATGCCGAGCCAGGCGCCGTTCCACGGGATGTCGATGATCGCGACGTCCATCGACGCGGCTTCCAGGAACGGCCGGAACTCGCGCACGCCATAGAGCGATTCGCAGGATGCGATCGGCGTTTTAACCCGCCGCCGGATGTCGGCGAGCGCCGCCGGGTCGTAAATGTCGATCTCGATCCAGGCGAGGCCCAGGTCGTCGAGCGCCGCCGTCATGTGGCGGTAGCCCTCCGCCTTGAAGTTGAAGTTGAGGTCGATGCGGGCGCCGATGTCGGGGCCCGCCCCCTCGATCATGGCTTCGAGCTGTTCCTTGACGCGCGGCGCCAGCCGGTCGGGCGGGTTGAGGTCCGGCCAGCCGGGCCCTCTGGCGAAGCCCGGGAAGTGGCGGATCGGCGGGCCATCGCCTTCGAACAGGAACATGTTCGTCTTGAAGCCGGTGAAGCCCGCGTCGCGAACGCGCTGGCCGAGCCGCGTCAGGTCCGCCATCCCACGGATCGGATCGAGGCCGCAAAGCTCGGCGATCTCCGGGTCGCAGATATAGGTGCCGCAATGGCTCCAGTAGACCGGGATCTCGTCCCGTATTCTGCCGCCCAGGATGTCGTAGACGGGGATGCCGAGCGCCTGACCCTTGATGTCGAGCAGCGCGTTCTCGATGGCCGCGATCGCCTGCTGGTTGACGCCGCCCGGCGCCTGCCGGGTCGCTGCGTAGAGCATCTGGTGGATGCGCTCATGCGCCATCGCGTCCATGCCCTCGATCCGCTCGACCAGCCGCCGGATGACGACGGAGAGACCGGGGCTGCCATAGCACTCGTTATATTCGGCGATGCCGACGATGCCCTCGTCGGTCTTGAGCTTCAGGTAGGAGAAGTCCCGCCAGCCTGCGTTGCAATGCAGAATTTCAGAGCCGGTTACGCGCATGCCGCTTCCTCCTGGACGCTTATCTTTGGCGGCAAGTCTAGCGCCGCGGAGGCGGCGGGCGCCAAGCCCGACTTTCGCCGGTCGGCAGGAGCTCAGTGCGCGTGCGCCATCTCCGGAATGCTTTCCGACGCGATCCAGAACCGGTTGAGCGCGTCGGCGTGGGCCGCGATGGCGGCGGCGTCCTCGTCGGCCTGGGGCGTCGGCTCCGGGTCGAAGTGGCCGTAGCGGTCCTCGCCCCGGACCAGTGTGGCCGAAAGCCGGGTCTTCCCGACATGCCGGACGTGCGCCGGGATATAGCTGACGCCGACGCCGATCCGGGGTTCGGCCGTCCGGTTCGGGCCGGAGCGGTGGGCGGCGAGCGTATGATGGAAGGAGACGTCGCCCGGCCGCATGACGAGATCGACGGCCGCCGCGTCGTCGACCGCCTCGTTGAGCGTCTGTCCCCGGCTCAGCATCGCCCGCTCGTCCCGCTGGTCGAGATGGCCCAGTTGCCCGCGCGTGTGGCTGCCGGGCAGGACCTGCACGCAGCCGTTCTCCGGCGTCGAGGGCGTCAGCGCCGCCCAGGCCGTCACGTGCTCGAAGGGCGCCAGGCCGAAAT
>DAINCG010000095.1:9259-13040 GCA_036732525.1 Pseudomonadota bacterium
GTCCTGATGCCAGGGCACGAATTTCGACCCGCCCGGCTCCTTCAGCCAGACGGTGGTGTGGAAGACCAGGATGTCCGGCCCGATCAACGCCTCGACCGCATCCAGGATCGCCGGCGTCCGCACCAGGTCCGCCGCCCAGCGAAATAGCAGATAGGGCTTCACCCGGTTCGACGCCTGCCGGTGCGTCCCGTCTTTCCGTTCGTGGAGGCAGGTGCGCAGGCATTCGTCTTTGAGACGCCCGGCTTCTTCGGCGGAGAGCAGCGGGCGGCCCGGGAGGTAGCCGTCCCGCTTGTAGGCTGAGATTTCGGCTTGGGTCAGCATCCCCACCTCAAGCCGCCGCAGCCTGCCGCCGGCAATAGCATGACGCGTGCACCGGCACCTCCGAACGGGCGAGCGCCAGGTCGAGCTGCTGCTTGATGTGCGGCGCCTCGACCGTTTCGCCGCGGCGGGTGAGGCATTCGTAGAGGCCGTGCAGGCTCCAGAGATTGTTCGGGTGCTGGCAGGCGCGGCTCAGGGTCTTGTCGAGGCCGAGGTCGGCCCGGTAGACGGCCTCCGCCTCCTCGAACCGTCCCTGCTCCATCAGCAGGGCGCCCAGCGCGTGGCGGGCGGGCTGCATCCAGCCCCAGGGCTCGTCATAGGGCAGGTTGTCGTCGAGATCGACGGAGCGGCGCAGGTGGTCGAAGGCGACGTCGTAATTGCCGCGCCGGTATTCCAGCTCCCCGTTCAGCATGGCCTCCGCGATTTCGAGAAGGTCGACGACGAGGTTGTTGTGGACGCGGCGGGTGTCCGGCACGGACGCCTTGGCTTCCAGGAACGCCGCCTTCGCGCGTTCGGCCTCCGCCACCTCGCCGAGCGCGGAATGGGCGACAGCCTTGGCGTAGAGCATCATCGCCGTCGTCGAGCAGTAGAGCGCCCGGTCCGCCGGCAAGGGCTGGGCGATGATCTCCCGCCATTTGCCGAAGCGCACCAGCACGTGCTGCTTCATCGGGATATAGCCCTCCAGGAAGTCCGCCATGGGCGGAGAGGGCAGGCGCAGCAGGTCTTCCGGCATCACGTCGATCAGTTCCTGCGCGGCCTCGATCGCGGGCGTGTACTGGCCGAGGAACATCGCGCCGTAAACGGCGAAGTGATAGTTGTGCGTCCGGTAGAGCGAATAGACGTTCATGGCGCCTTCCCGCTCCAGGAACTTGCGGTCGGCGACCGTCGCTTTCTGATTATAGACGACGACGTCGCGATAGGCGCCGCAGAGCACGTCGATGTGGGTCGGCATGTGGATCAGGTGGCCGGCGTCCGGCATCATGTCGCGCAGGCGGTCGCCGGCGCGGAGCGCGGCTTCCGGCGTCGGCGACATCTCCATCAGGTGCACGTAGAGGTGCAGCAGCCCCGGGTGGTCCCAGCTCGCCGGCTGGCCCGCGAAGGCGCCCTCGAGCGCCGTCCGCGCCTCGACGGTGCCGGCGCCGGGCGCCGGCTGGCCGGTCTTCAGATCCCACATCTGCCAGGGCGTCTCGTTCATGATCGCCTCGACGAAGACGGAGAGGACGTCGAGGTCGTCCGGAAAGCGCGCTCGCACGTCGCGCATGGCGACGGTGAAGGCGGCGTCCCACGGGTCCATGCCGCGGACGTCGTCGGTGATCTTGCGTTCGGGATAGCGGACGGCGAGCGCCTCGATCAGCGCCCGCTCGACCGGGGTGACGCGATCGACGCGCTGCAGCGCCGCCTGCGTCGCGTCATAGGCGGCTTCCAGGGCGGCGGCGCGGCCGGCCGGGTCGTAGCGCACCCAGGGCAGATTGTAGTTGGGACCGGCGGTATAGCCGACGCCCCAATGCGCCATGGCGCAGTCGGGGTCCGCTTCGAGCGCCCGCTGGAAGCAGGCGATCGCCTCGCCGTGGTTGAAGGCGAACGTCCAGTTGAGCCCGCGGTCGAACCACATCTGCGCGTCCGCCGCGCGTGTGGTGATCCGTCGCGAATAGGGTCCGAGGTCGTAATAGTCGTCCATGACCGATCTCCCCTGGGGCGTTGTCCGTCAAGACTATCATGCGACTTGTTGTCCGGGCCAAGCGGTATCTCCCTCCGCCCTGATTGATTCAGGTCAATTGCCGCGGCCTGCCGTGGCCCCACCTTGCGTGAAACCGCCGATGGGGAGAAACGGCCAATGCGCGCGAAAGACATCATGACGGAAACCATCGTCGCCGTGACGGAGACGACGCCGGTCCACGAGATCGTCGGGCTGCTGCTGAAACACCGCATCAGCGGCGTGCCGGTCGTCGACGGGGACCAGCGCGTTCTCGGGATCATTTCGGAAGGCGACCTGCTGCGCCCGATCGGCCGCTCGCGCGACAGCGCCGACCGGCCCTGGTGGCTGGAGGCGGTCTATTCCGGCGGTAGGCTCGCCTTTGAGCGGGAGCGCGAGCGCGCGGCCGGCGACGTCATGACCCGCGACGTCGCCGTTGTCGACGTCGAAACCCCGCTCGGCGACGTCGCCGAGCTTCTGGAGCGCCGCCATATCAAGCGCGTCCCGGTCCTCCAGGACGGCCGGCTGGTCGGGATCGTCAGCCGCGCCAACCTACTGCACGGCCTTGCGACGACGATCATCGACGCCTACGAGCCGGGCGCCGCCGCCGACCGTTCGATCCGTGCGGACATCCTGAACGCGATCGAGACGGACCCGTCGCTCCGGAGCGTGCTGATCAACGTCACGGTCCGCGACGGGGCGGTGAAGCTTTGGGGCGTCGTCGAGAACGAGGCGGAAATGGCGGCCGCCGAGCGCCACGCCAAGGCCGCTGCCGGCGTCAAGAGCGTGCGCAACAACCTCGGCCTGCCGCCGGCGTCGGGCGTGCCGGTATAGCGGCGGTCGCATTTCGCCTCTGGCGGGCGGGCTGAACGATCGGAAGGCCGGCTGAGAATTCTCCGCCCGCCTTCTGGCCGGGTTGTAGGCATGCCACGAACGGACGCGTCGGTCAGGAACGTGCGGCCGCGCATCCTGCCGGACCCGGCTCGGCGCTTCTCCGCCGATCGGGTCGTGAGACCTCTCGAACGAGCGCATCTCCGTCAGCGACGTCCCCGGCTCAGTCACTGATCCGGTTTGATTTGCGAATGCGGCCGCAAGCCGGCGGACGTCGGAACTGCTTGGTCTCCCAAGAGTTCCCGCCACGTGACGGATGCGCGGGCGAGCATGTACCGGGGCGATGTCATGGTTCCGGCGCTCCTCGTTGGCCGGTCCGCCTGCCGGTCCCGCACGCGAAATCCAACTCGAACCGGCGGCTGTAGCAGGGGAGAACGATGGACGGGACCTATGACGTCATCATCATCGGCGCGGGAACGGCGGGCCTGTCGGCATTGCGCGAAGTTCGACGCCATACGGACGACTTCCTGCTGATCAACGCGGGCTCCTGGGGCACGACCTGCGCGGAAGTCGGCTGCATGCCTTCGAAGGCGCTGATCGAGGCGGCCAGAGCCTACCGACTGGCGCAGGACTTCTCGGCCTTCGGCTTGCGGGGAGCGGAGGGCGTCGCCGCCGACATGCCGGCGGTCCTGCGGCGCGTTCGGCGCCTGCGCGACGGTTTCGTCAAGGGTCCGAAAGAGACGGCCGAAGAACTCGGCGATCGGGCGCTGAGCGCCAGGGCGCGCCTGATCGGGCCGGACTGCGTCGAGGCCGACGGGCGCGAACTGAGAGCGCGCCGGATCATTCTCGCCACCGGCAGCGCGCCCATCGTGCCGGGATCATGGCGCCGGTTCGGCGACCGAATCCTCACCACCGACACGATCTTCGAGCAGGAAGACC
>DAINCG010000096.1:0-12993 GCA_036732525.1 Pseudomonadota bacterium
CTCGCTCGCGCGGACGGTCTCGAACATCAAGGCGGCCGGCGGCGAGGCGCTGGGCGTGGCGGCAGACATATCGCTGGAGGAGGACTGCCTGCGCCTCTTGGAGGAGGGGCGGCAGGCGTTCGGGCCAATCGACGTGCTCGTGAACAACGCCGCGCTGAACTACTACGTCCCGATCGAGGACTATAAGACGAACCGCTGGGTGCGTTCCTTCGCGATCAACGTCCATGCGCCCTTTATTCTCTCTCGCGAGGTGCTGAAGGACATGCGCGGCGGACGCGGCGGCGCCATCGTCAATATCTCCTCGGGCGCCGCGATCGGGCCGGGACGCGGACCTTACGCGGATACGAACGTGCGCGGCGGCACCATGTACGGCGCCAGCAAGGCGGCGCTCGAACGCTTCACCCAGGGTCTGGCGCAGGAGGTGGCGCGCTACGGCAACGTCGCCGTGACCGCGCTCTCCCCCTCCGTTGTCGTGCCGACCCCGGGGACGGTGCACCACAAGCTGGTCGCGGGCATGGACGATCCGAAGGGGGAGCCGGTCTCGATGATGGCGGACGCGACCCTGCTGCTCGCGACCGAAGCGCCGGAGAAGGTCAACGGCCGCGTGACCTATAGCCAGCAGATTCTGAAGGAGTTCGGCTGGATCACGGAAGCGCGCGGCCGCGGCGTCGACACCAAAGGCTCCGGCTACTCGCTGATCTGAAGAGGAAGCGGGTCATGGCGGAAGATCTGATTGTCGAAGTCCGGGACGGCATTGGCATCCTGACGCTCAACCGGCCGGACAAGCTGAACGCCTTCACCAGCGACATGCTGGCCGGCCTGGTCGCGGCGCTTGACGATTTCGAGGGCCGCGACGACGTCGCCGTCGCGGTGTTGACCGGCGCCGGCCGCGGCTTCTGCAGCGGCGGCGACATCGGCGGCATGGGCGCTGGCTCGGAGAGCCGGCCGCACGCCACGAAGGAGCGTATCTGGCGGGAGATCCAGGCCTTTCCGAAGCGGCTCGCCCGGTTCGAGAAGCCGATCCTGGCCGCGGTCAACGGCGCGGCCGTCGGCGGGGGCATGGACTTGGCGCTGGCCTGCGATATCCGGATCGCCGGTGAGAGCGCTCGGTTCTGCGAAAGCTACGCGAAGATCGGCCTGCTGCCCGGCGGCGGCGGGGCCTTTTTCCTGCCGCGGATCGTCGGCAAGGCCCGTGCGCTGGAGATGTTGTGGACGGCGGATTTCATCGACGCGGCGACCGCGCTGGAAATCGGCCTCGTCAACCACGTCTATCCGGACGACCGCCTGCTCGGCGAGACGCTGGGCCTCGCGCGGCGGATCGCGGCGATGCCGCCGCTTTCGATCCGCCTGATCAAGCGAACGGTTGAGCAAAGCCTGAAGGCGGACATGGACGCCGCCTTCGATCTCGTCAGCTCGCATATCGCGATCGCGCGCTCCGGTCCGGACCATGCGGAGGCGATCGCCGCCTTCCGGGAAAAGCGTCCGGGACGATACCAGGGCTATTGAGCTGCGGATTCGGCCGCCCTCCCGCCCGGTTCGGCGAACGCGTCCGCGTCGAACCCCCAAGGGACCGACGCCCGCTGGCGACCGGCGTGCGGAATCCGGCAGAAGATGCGCACAACTACATGTCTTCCGTAGTATGTTTTGCTGGCGTCATCCGTTGCGGCCGGCCGGTCTTCGCGTATTCGGTTGGACGGCGCTCTCGTCGCGGCGAAGGGAGAGAGACGTCATGTGGTTTGGAGCGCTCGACAGCAGGCGAGGAACGGACGCTTCCGGCGTGTGGCGCTGGTCGTTGCGCGCCTGCCTCTGCGCGACCGCGCTGTTCATCGCTTCGCCGGCCAGTGCGGTCGAGCCGATCAACTATTGCTATAACATCTGGGCGCCGTATGCCTTCCAGGGCGAACGGGGGCTCTCTGGCGTCAGCGTCGATGTCATGCGCGAAGCGACCGCGCGCGCAGGGTATGTCGCCGTGTTCGCGGAGCTTCCCTGGAACCGGTGTCTCCAGGCCGTCAGGGACGGGCGGCAGCATGCCGTGCTGGACGCCGCCCGACGGCCAGGCTTTCTGCAAGGGCCAAGCTCCTATTCGGCCTACTCGAATACGTTCTGGGTGCGCGGCGACAGTCCGGTCGACAGACCGGAACTCAGCGTCATGCGGGGACTGCGCATCGGTCTGGTCGAAGGCTATGACTATCCGTCGGACATATTGCAGGGGATCCGGACCTATGAACTCGTCGTCGACTATTCCGTCGATGACGGGACAAATCTGCGGAAGCTCATGTTCGATCGGATCGACGTTATCGTCGCCGACCGAGTCAGCACGATGTGGGCGCTGCGCGGCAAGGAGAGCGACCTGCACGCCGTCGATCCCGACCATTCCGTCGATATGCTCTATCCGTCCTTCGGCGCGGCCTTCCCCGAACGCCAGCGGCAGGTCGACCGGGCGATCCGACTTATGCTGGACGATGGTTCGATTGAAGCGACTTATCGCGCCTATCTGGGCGATGACCGCGGCTGATTGCCGAGGACCGGGGGCGCTATAGGCATGGTCCGTCGGCCCCTTGATCGCCACCATGTGGCGCACGTTCGACGTGCAACAGGAACTGATCGCCGGCGCTTACACCGAAGAGATGCGTCGGGTCGCCCGCTACGTCGCAAACGGCATGGCGGACCCGGTCTGGAACCTGTTTCCGCGCTCCGGCGAACCCCTGGCCCGATCCGTGCTCGACAACGAGCGCATCCTCCGGCTCGAGGTGGTCGCCAACGCGACCGGCGCGTTTCTGACGCAAGGCGAATTCGTCGGCCCCGGTCGTCCGCACAGTGTGCTCGAGGAGCCGATCCTGTTCGAAGGACGCGAGATCGGACAGGTCCGGCTCTTCGTGAACGACGCCTATCCGGCGGCGGCCCTCGCCGAATCCCGAAAGGATTTGCTGCTCGCGGCCGGGGTCTCCGGCATCTTCGGCCTTGTCGTGCTCGGCGTGCTGCTGCTGCTCTACCGCCGCGACCTGCGTGCTCGCGCCGTTGCGGAGACGAATGTCAGGCTCGAACGCGAGATCGAGGAGCGCCGCCGCGCGGAAGCCGCGCATGCCGCGGCGGAGGCGCGGTTCCGCGATTTCACCGAAATCGCGTCGGACTGGACCTGGGAAACCGACGACCTTCACCGGTTCGTCGGCTTCTCGAACAGTCGAAGGGCTTGGGAGGCCGACGGCGGCGCAGACAATGTCGGCCGGACGCGGTGGCAGGCGGCCGGGGTCGATCCGTCGACCGACGCCAAGTGGCTGATGCATGTCTCGGCGCTGAACGCCCGCCGCGAGTTCCGGAATTTCGAATATCCGGTCGTCGATCGGTTCGGCGCCGTGCGCCACATCCGGTCGAGCGGCAAGCCGGTCTTCGACGCGGCAGGCGCGTTCAAGGGCTATCGCGGCGTCGCCAGCGACGTCACGCGCATCAAGACGATGGAGCAGGAACTGCGCCAGGCGAAAGAGCGCGCGGAGGCTGCGAACTCAGCCAAGGCGGCCTTTCTCGCAAGGATGAGCCACGAACTGCGCACGCCGCTCAACGCCATCATCGGCTTCGCCGAAGTCATGGACGAGCAGACCTTCGGCCCAGCCGGCAATGCGCGCTATCAGGAATATATCGGCCATATCCTGTCGAGCGGCCGCTATCTGCTGGCGCTGGTTAACGATGTGCTCGATCTGTCCTTGATCGAGTCGGGCGGCCTCAATCTGAAGCTCGAGTCCTGCGACCTGTTCGAGATGTCCGAGGAGGCGGTCGCGCGCGTGGCGCAGATCGCCTGTCGCGGCGGCGTGGAGGTTCGGAACGACATCGCCGCTGATGTCGAACCCATCCTGGCGGACCGGCGCGCGATGCAGCAGGTCCTGACCAACCTGCTGAGCAACGCCATCAAGTTCACGCCGGACGGCGGCACGGTCAGCATACGGTCGGCCGCCGCCGGCGCCGGACGTCGCCGCGTCACCGTCGCCGACACCGGGTTTGGCATGACCGAGGATCAGGTCCTGCATGCGACGACGCCGTTCGTCACCTCGGCGCCGAAGCGGTCCGCGAACAAGCCGCAGGAGGGCGCCGGCCTCGGCCTCGCCATCGTAAAGGGACTGGTCGAGGCGATGTCCGGCGATCTCCTGATCGAGAGCGAGCCGGGCGAAGGCGCCCGCGTGCATGTCACCTTGCACACCTACGACGAGTCCGGGGAGCGGCCGGCGCTCTGAAGGTCCGATGACGCGCCTTTGCAGGCGCCAAATTATGTTATAACATTTCAGAAATCGACGTTGATGACGAGGGTCCCGATGTCATTCCGCCTGGCCGCCGCGATTGTCGCAGGCCTTCTCTATATCCAGCCCGCTTTCGCCGATGCGCCGCGCGACGTCGACTGGCTCGACCTTGTGCCCAGCGAGTTCGACGAACTCGACGCGGAAGCCGGGCGGCTTCAGGAAAGACTGGAGGCGTTGCCGGAGGCGGATCAGGCTGCGTTCCGGAAGATCGGCGCGCAGCGCATGCTGCAGTCGAAGGTCAAGGCCGGCACGCTGAAGGTCGAAGAGCTGATGCCCGACAACCGGACGATTTTCGAGACCGATTTTCGCGCCGCGTTTCCGGAAGCGTCCGCCATTGCCGACGCTGTCGACCGCCTGACGGCGCGCGCGGACGCGCTCGACCGGACGGCGAACGCGACGCTGGACGGCGTCGATATCCGCATGCCGGGCTATGTCCTGCCGATCGAGTTCGACGGCGTGCGGACGACCGAGTTCCTGCTGGTCCCATTTGTCGGCGCATGCATTCACGTTCCGCCGCCGCCGCCCAATCAGATCGTCCATGTGACCTACCGGCCTGGCTTCGAGAACGAAGGGCTCTATGCGCCCGTCGTGGTCACGGGCCGAATGTCCACGCGCGGGTCGACGGTCGACCTCCATCTGACCGACGGACGCGCCCCCGTCGAGAGCGGATACGCCCTCGAGGCCGCCCGCATCGAGCCCTACAAGGAGTAATTCTTTGCGGAACCTCGCAACCCTGTGCTTCGCCAGCTTGCTTGCGCTTGGATCGACCGCGAACGCCACGGAACGGCGCGAACACGGCGCCCATGCGCACGGCCATGCCGAGCTTCGCGCGATCCTGGACGAAGGCGCCCTCGCCATCGAGATCGAGGCGCCCGGCGCCGATATCGTCGGCTTCGAACATCTGCCCAAAAGCGACGCAGACAAGGCGAAAGTGGCGGCGGCGCGGGCGACGCTCCTCGACGCCGAGCGAATGTTCCGGCTGCCCGCCGCCGCGGGCTGCGCGCTGGACGACGCCACTGCCGCATACGAGACGCTCGAAGAGGCCGGACACGCCGCCTTTCACGCGGCCTATCAGTGGACGTGCGCCGCGCCCGGAAAGCTCGACGCCGTCGTCGTACGCTACTTCGAACACTTCCCCGCGACCGAGGAGTTGGACGCTGAGATCGTCGGCCCGTCCGGCCAGTCCGCCCGGGAACTTACCGCGACCGAGAACCGATTTCGGTTCTGAAGCGCCGCCGCCGTGACGAAAGCGCCGGAGGACGATCCCGCGATCGACGCGCGCAGCTTGAGGTTCGTCTGGCCGGGGGCGGACGGCGCGCTGCTCGACCTCGAGCGTTTCCATGTCGCGCGCGGCGAACGCGTGTTCGTCGAGGGGCCGAGCGGCTGCGGCAAGACCACGCTGCTGAACCTGCTGGCCGGGGCGTTGAAGCCGACATCGGGCGCGCTCCGCATTCTCGGGACAGAGCTCGCCGCGCTTTCCGGCGGTCGACGCGACCGGTTTCGGGCGGACCACGTCGGGGTCGTTTTCCAGGCCTTCAACCTCGTGCCCTACCTGACCCTGATCGAGAACGTCGTCCTGCCTTGCCGATTCTCGCCGCTGCGCCGCCGCCGCATCGCCGACGCCGGCGGAACGCCGGAAGGGGAGGCGATGCGGCTGCTCGCGTCCCTTGGCCTCGATGGCCGATCTTTCGGCCGCCGGGACGTCGCCCGCCTGAGCGCCGGCCAGCAGCAGCGCGTCGCCGTCGCGCGCGCGTTGATCGGCGGGCCCGAACTTGTGATTTGCGATGAGCCGACGTCGGCGCTCGACGCCGATGCGCGCGATGCGTTCCTGGCGCTTCTGCTGCAGGAAGCGGCCGCGGCGGGCGCCGCGGTCGTCTTCGTTTCCCACGACCGCGCGCTGGCGTCCGCGTTCGACCGGACCTATAGCCTGCCCGAACGCAACCGGGCGGCGGCATGAGCGCGCCGCTGCTGTCGCTCGCCGTTCGCAGCCTGCGCAATCGCCGGGCGACGGCGGGCCTGACCGCCCTCGCGATCGCGCTCAGCGTCGTCCTGCTGCTCGGCGTCGAGAAGGTCCGGACGGGCGCGCGGGAGAGCTTCGCCAATACCATCTCCGGGACGGACCTGATCGTCGGCGCGCGCAGCGGGGCGGTCCAGCTTCTGCTCTATTCCGTCTTCCGCATCGGCGATGCGACGAACAACGTCTCCTGGGAAAGCTTTCTCGACATCGCCGCCGCGCCGGACGTCGCCTGGGCGGTTCCGATCTCGCTTGGCGATTCCCACAAGGGTTTCCGCGTCGTGGGCACGACGCAGGCCTATTTCGAGCATTACCGCTATGGCCGGAAGCAGCCGTTGCGGTTGGCGGACGGTCATGCGTTCGACGACCTGTTCGACGCGACGATCGGGGCGGACGTGGCGGCAGAGCTTGGCTACGCCGTCGGCGACCGGATCGTGCTGGCGCATGGCGTCGGCCGGATTGCCTATGCGGACCACGCCGACAAGCCTTTCCGCGTTTCGGGCGTGCTCGCGCGCACCGGAACGCCGGTCGATCGCTCGGTCCATGTCAGTCTGGAAGCGATCGAGGCGATCCATGTCGGCTGGAAGGATGGCCGCGCGCCCCGGCCGGGACGGTCCGTATCGGTCGCGGACGACGGCGACGCCGATCTCACGCCCAAGACCATCACGGCCGTGTTCGTCGGGTTGAAATCCCGCCTCGCCGTCTTCGCCGCGCAGCGCCGTATCAACCAGTACCCCGAAGAGCCGTTGCTGGCCGTCTTGCCCGGCGTGGCGCTGCAGCAGCTTTGGGATGCGATCGGCGGATTGGAAAAGGCGCTCCTTGCGGTCTCGGTCCTGGTCGTCGTGACCGGCCTGATGGGTATGACGGCGGTCAGTCTGGCGGCGCTCGGCGAGCGGCGGCGGGAGATGGCCATCCTGCGGTCCGTCGGCGCCCGCCCGGCGCATGTGTTCGCGCTGCTGACGGCGGAAGCCGGGCTGCTGGCGCTCCTGGGCGCCGCAACGGGGAGCGCCGTCCTCTACGCCGGCTTGTGGATCGCGCAGCCGTTCATCCTCTCCACCTACGGCGTCTACCTGCCGATCGCGCCGCCGTCGCCGCATGAGGCGACGCTGCTGGCGCTTGTCGTGCTGGCTGGCTGCGTCTCCGGCTTGCCGCCCGCCTACCTCGCCTA
This sequence comes from Pseudomonadota bacterium, assembly GCA_036732525.1. Taxonomy (GTDB): domain Bacteria; phylum Pseudomonadota; class Alphaproteobacteria; order Bin95; family Bin95; genus VMCJ01. Next base: position 7,469 of record DAINCG010000096.1, read on the forward strand.
CCGGACGGCCCTTGCGGACGGTCTGACCGTCAGGGTTTGACGCGCGCCCAACAGTTTTGCGCGCGGGCCGGCTGACGCCGCCTTCGGATATGGCTAACACGGGCGGAACCCAGCAGGAGAAGGCCCATGGCCCACGGCAGTTGTCTTTGCGGAACGGTGAAGTGGGAATGCGGCGCGCCCCAAGGCCCGATGAGCCATTGCCACTGTTCAATCTGCCGGAAGGCGCACGGCGCGCCCTTCGCCACCTACTTTTCGGTGGACGAAAAGGACTTCCGCGTGACGGCGGGCGCCGACGCGATCCGGCGCTACGAATCCTCGCCGGGCTTCCATCGCGCGTTCTGCAGCGGCTGCGGCTCCGTCGTGCCGATGCCGGTCGGCGGCGGCCGCGTCGCGATCCCCGCGGGCGGCCTCGACGACGATCCGGGCGTCCGGCCGGAACTCCACATCTTCGCCGCTTCGAAGGCGCCCTGGCATACGATCCACGACGCGCTGCCGCAGCACGCAGCATATCCGGCGGGCGGCCCGGCGGAGATCGCGCAAGAGGCGCGCGCGGCCGGCAAGCCCGGCGTGCTGCATGGCTCCTGCCTTTGCGGCGGCGTCGAGTTCGAAGTCGAGGAACCGTTGGTCGCCGTCCACAACTGCCACTGTTCGCGCTGCCGGAAGGCGCGGGCGGCGGCGCACACGACGAACGGGTTCGTGCCGAAGGACCGGTTTCGCTTCACCAAGGGCGCTGACCTCGTCGACCAGTACAAGGTGCCAGAGGCGATCTCCTTCACCCAGGCCTTCTGCCGTGTCTGCGGGTCGGGCCTGCCGCGCATCCGGGAGGACATGGGCGTCGCGATCTTCCCCTTGGGCGCGCTCGACGACGCGCCGGCCAAGAGCGCGCAGGATCACATTCACGTCCTCAGCAAGGCGTTCTGGCACGACATTCCGGAGGATGACCTGCCGCGCTTCGACGAGGGCGCGCCCTAAGGAAGGGCGCGCACAGGCCAGGGGAAGTTAGGCGACAGGGTGCGTCGACAGCCGCCGCCAGAGCGCCGGCGTCAGGCCGTAAGCTCCGCGGAACTGGCGGGTGAAGTGGCTTTGGTCGGCGAAGCCCGCGGCATGGGCTGTCGCGGCCAGGCCCTCGCCGGCGACCAGCAGCGCTTCGGCGCGCCGCAGGCGTTCGAGCGTGAGGAACCGGCGCGGGCTGACGCCGTAGCACTGGCGAAACTGCCGGGCGATCTGGAAGCGGTCGAGACCGTGTTCCGCCTCGAGCGCGGCCATCGGCACGCCGGTTCGCCAGGCGGCGGCCAGTTGCTCGCGCACGCGCGCCATCGTGCGCCGGTCGGGCCGCGCGGCTCCCGCGGACTGTCCGGCAAGCCGCCGCAACTCGTCCGCGAGCACGCCCAGCGCGTCGGCGGCCAGCGCCTCGTCGCGGGCGCTCCGCCGAGCGCGGCCACCGCCGCGGCGAGCCGGGGCGCTGACGCGACCGGTTCGGTCACGAAGGGCAGGCGGCCGTCGCCTGCGGCGCGGCCGATCAGTTCGGGGGAGACATAGACGGCGCGATAGCCATAGCTCTCATCGCCCGGCGCGCCGTCATGCGCCTCGTCCGGATGCAGAACGAAGACGTCGCCGGGCAGGGCGCAGCGGCCCGCGCGGCGGTAATGGAAGCGCTGGGCGCCGGCGGTCGTGAAGCCGACGACATAGTCGTCATGTCGATGCGTCGCATAGGGCCGGCGCATCGCGCGCACGTCGACCGCGCGCACGCCCGGCGCAATCGGCCGGGCGTCGATGCTTTCCCTGTTCGATCCTGCGGTCATCCTGCACGAACGTTCAATACGAGCGGGCGTCGGTCGCCGGATATTGGGGCGAAACCCGCAAAATGCGTAGGCGCCCATGTTCGAAAAGCTCATCTTGCTCTGGCTCGCCGCGGCGCCGCTGATGGGCAGCGCCGGTCCGGCGACGCTCAGCGTCGCCGGCGTCGGGGCGGCGTTCGGGCTGCGGCGCGGCCTGCGCTACTTCCTGGGCGTCGTGCTCGGCACGGCCGGCGCGCTGGTCGCGGTGGCGACAGGGGTGACGGCGCTGCTGCTCGCCGCGCCCGCGCTTGCAGCGGCGCTGACGATCGCCGCCGCCCTCTACATCCTCTATCTCGCCTGGAAGATCGCGACCGCCCCCGTCGGCGCGGCGCTCGCGCGGGAGACGCCGCCCCGCTTCGTCGTCGGGCTGGCGTTGGCCTTGGCGAACCCGAAGGCGTTCGCCGCGTTCGGCGCGCTCTTCGCGGGCCATCCGCTCCTGCCGGACGATCCCGCCGCGGACGCTGTCCTGAAGGTCGCGGCGCTGACGCTGGTCATCCTCGTTTCGTGTTCGGCCTGGCTCGCCTTCGGCGCGGCCTTCGCACGCGTCCTGGGCGACCCGGTCGTCGGTCGATGGATCAACCGCCTGTTCGCCGTGATGCTGATCGCCTCGGTCGCGCTATCGCTCTGGCGCGGGTTTCAGGCGGCGCCGTAGCCGCCGCCGAAACCGCCGATCAGGCGGCGCCGTAGCCGCCGCCGCCGGGGGTCTCGATGACGAAGACGTCGCCGGGCGCCATCTCCGCCTGGTCGGCGCCCTTCAGCCGCTCGACCCCGCCATCCTTCCGCTCGACCCGGTTCTCGCCGACCTTGCCTTCGCCGCCGCCGGCCATGCCATAGGGCGCCACTTCGCGGCGGTTGGACAGAATGGCGGCCGTCATCGGCTCCAGAAAGCGGACGCGGCGGACGATGCCGTCGCCGCCCTTGTGCTTGCCTTTGCCGCCGGAGCCTTTGCGGACGCCGAAGCTCTCCAGCACGACCGGATAGCGCAGCTCCAGCACCTCCGGGTCGGTCAGCCGGGTGTTGGTCATGTGCGTGTGGATGGCGCTGGCGCCGTCCCAGGTGGGACCCGCCCCGGCGCCGCCGCAGATCGTTTCGTAGTATTGCCGCTTGGCGTCGCCGAAGGTGAAGTTGTTCATGGTGCCCTGACAGGCCCCCATGACGCCGAGCGCGCCCAGCACCGTGTCCGTCACGACCTGGCTCGTCTCCACATTCCCCGCGACGACGGCCGCCGGCGGCTTCGGGTTCAGCATGGAGCCTTCCGGCAGCACGATGCGGATCGGCTTCAGGCAGCCGTCGTTCAGCGGAATGTCCTGGCCGACCAGCGTGCGGAAGACGTAAAGCACCGCCGCGCGGCAGACGGCGGCCGGGGCGTTGAAGTTGGAATCGAGCTGGGCGGAAGACCGGCTGAAGTCCAGCACGGCCGACCGGTCGTCCGTATCGATCTTGATGTCGACCGCGACCGTCGCGCCATTGTCGAGCCCGTAGTCGAACGAGCCGTCCTTCAGCGCGCCGATCACCCGGCGCACGCTTTCCTCGGCGTTATCCTGGACGTGGGTCATGTAGGCCTGCACGACCTCCAGCCCGAAATGGCCGATCATCCGCCGGACTTCCTGCACGCCCTTCTCGCAGGCGGCGATCTGGGCCTTCAGGTCGGCCTCGTTCTGGTAGACGTTGCGGGCCGGATACTTCGCGCCGAGCATCAGGGCTTCGAAGGCGTCCCGCTGGAAGTCGCCCTGGTCGACCAGGTGGAAGTTGTCGATGAGGACCCCTTCTTCCTCGATACGCGAGGAGTCCGGCGGCATGGAGCCGGGCGTCAGGCCGCCGACGTCGGCATGGTGGCCGCGGGACGCGACGAAGAAGATGATCTCGTCGCCCTCGAATACCGGCGCCACGACCGTGATGTCCGGCAGGTGCGTGCCGCCATTGTAGGGGTTGTTCAACGCATAGAAGTCGCCGGGGCGCATCGTCCCTTCGCGCTCGCGCACCATCGCCCGCACGCTCTCGCCCATGGAGCCGAGGTGGACCGGCACGTGCGGCGCGTTGGCGACGAGGTTGCCCTCGGCGTCGAAGATCGCGCAGGAGAAATCCAGCCGCTCCTTGATGTTGACGGAATAGGCGGTGTTCTCCAGCGCCGCGCCCATCTGCTCCGCGACGGACATGAAGAGGTTGTTGAAGACCTCCAGCAGCACGGGATCGGCTTCGGTGCCGACCGCGAAGGCGCGCTCGACCGGCGTCGTCCGGGTCATGACCAGGTGGTTGAGGGCGGTGATCTCCGCGCGCCAGCCGGGTTCGACGACATTTGCGCCGGTGCGTTCGACGATGACGGCCGGGCCGTCGACGGCGGCGCCCGGTGGCATCGTGTCCCGATCCTGCCAGTCGCTGCCGACATAGACCGGGTGCGTGGCGATCGGCTCGGCCCTGGCGTCGGGGGCGACCTCGCGGGCGCCTTCCTCGACGACGTCGGTCTCGCCGACGGCTTCGGAGACGGCGGTCGCGACGATCAGCGGCTTGTCGGCCATGACGAAGCCGTACCGCTGGCGGTGCTCCGTCTCAAAGGCCTTGCGGAGGGTTCCGACGACGTCGCCGCCGTCAGGATATGCCACTTCGAGGGCGGAATCGGTGCCGTCGTAACGAAGGTGGACGCGCCGCTCGACGCGCCGCTTGTCGCCCGAGGTCAGCTGCAGCGCGATTTCCGCTTCCGCCGCTTCGCCAAGTTCGTCGAGCGTCGCGTCGATCTCGGCGAGCGAGCTCTGGTCGAGCTTCGTTTCGACCGATTTCTCCTTGACCGCGCGGAGGTCGGCGAGGCCCATGCCGTAGGCGGAGAGCACGCCCGCGAACGGGTGGATGAAGATGCGCTCCATGCCGAGCGTGTCGGCGATCATGCAGGTATGCTGGCCGCCGGCGCCGCCGAAGCAGCAGAGCGTGTATTCGGTGACGTCGTAGCCACGGCGGATCGAGATCTCCTTGATCGCATTCGCCATGTTCTCGACCGCGATCTGGAGGTAGCCCGCCGCGACCGCCTCGATCGGCCGGTCGTCGCCCGTCTCCTCCCGGATCGCCTGGCGCATTTCGTCGAAGCGTGTACGCGCGGCGTCGGGATCGAGCGGCCGGTCGCCGTCCGGCCCGAAGACGGCGGGGAAGAGGCTCGGCTGCAGCCGGCCGAGCGCCACGTTGCAGTCGGTGACGGTCAGCGGGCCGCCGCGCCGGTAGCTTGCGGGGCCGGGGTCGGCGCCGGCGCTTTCGGGACCGACCCGGTAGCGGCCCTGCTCGAACGCCAGGATCGAGCCGCCGCCGGCGGCGACGGTGTGGATCTGCATCATCGGCGCGCGCATGCGCACGCCCGCGACCAGCGTTTCAAAAGTGCGTTCGTAATCGCCGGCATAGTGCGAGACGTCAGTCGACGTGCCGCCCATGTCGAAGCCGATGATCCGGTCGAAGCCGGCCATGCCGGCGGTCTTGGCGGCGCCCACGACGCCGCCCGCGGGGCCTGAGAGGATCGAGTCCTTGCCCTGGAACTGCCGCGCGTCGGCGAGGCCGCCGTTCGACTGCATGAAAAGGAGGCGTGCGCCCTCCATCTCGCCCGCGACCAGGTCGACATAGCGGCGCAGCACGGGCGAGAGATAGGCGTCGACGACGGTGGTGTCGCCCCGTCCGACTGCCTTGATCAGCGGGCTCGCCTGATGGCTGACG